>CAYZLU010000035.1:0-12332 GCA_964479285.1 uncultured Planctomycetales bacterium
TAAGCCAAATTCGGCATTGTCCTCAAACAACGAATTGCTCCATGTCGGCCCGCGATTGTCATGGTTTTTCGTATAGGGGGTCGTAGGCAGGTTCCCGCCATAAATGGATGAACAACCAGTGGCATTGGCAATCACCATGCGGTCGCCAAATAATTGGGTGGCCAGTTTAATGTAGGGAGTTTCCCCGCATCCGGCACAAGCACCTGAAAATTCGAACAAGGGTTGCAAGGCCTGCGCAGAACGCACAGATGACATTTTCACCAGATTGCGGTCAAGTTCAGGGATATTCAAGAAATACTCCCAATTTTTCTTTTCACTCTCACGCAACGGGGGTTGTGGCTTCATGTTAATGGCCTTGAATTTAGTTTCCGTTTTGTTTTTCACCGGACAAACGTCAACGCATATGCCGCAACCCGTGCAATCTTCCGGCGCTACTTGAATGGTATATTTTAAATCCTTCCAGGCGATCTCCTTGGCATCTACCGCTTTGAAGGTAGCAGGCGCAGACCCAAGATGTTTAGCGTCATACGCCTTGATACGGATCACTGAATGCGGGCAGACCATGGCGCATTTACCGCATTGGATGCAAATGTCCTGGTCCCATACAGGGATTTCCTGGGCGATATTACGTTTTTCCCAAGTTGTCGTACCAACAGGGTAGGTCCCATCGCAAGGAAGAACGCTTACCGGCAAAAGGTCCCCTCGGCCTGCCATCATTTCTGCCGTCACTTGCCGCACAAAAACAGGTGCGTTGGCTGGAACAGCGGCAGCGAATTCCAAAATACTGGGTATATGTTCAGGCACCTTGACCTCTATGAGATGGGCAAGCGTATGGTCCACAGCCTCATAGTTCATCTTTAAAATTTCCGGTCCTTTTTTACTATAGCTTTTCTTGGTATGCTCCTTAATAGCCGCGATAGCCTCTTCTTGCGGCAATATACCGGAAATGGCAAAGAAACATGTTTGCATGATGGTATTGATACGCATGCCTAACCCGACTTTTTTAGAAACTGAATAAGCATCAATGATAAAAAACCGCAATTTCTTGTTTTTGATCGCCTCGGCAGTCCGGCGAGGGATGTGCATCCAAATTTCATCAGGGCCATAAACTGTGTTTAATAGAAACACCCCTCCTTCTTCCATTTTTTGCAGAACATCCTGTGTTTCTAAAAAATGAAATTGGTGGCAGCCGATGAAATTGGCCTTGCTGATCAAAAATGTGGAGTGGATGGGTTTTGGCCCAAAACGCAAATGCGACACCGTACCTGACCCGGATTTTTTGGAATCGTAGACAAAATAACCCTGAGCGTACATAGGCGTGCTTTCACCGATGATTTTAATGCTGTTCTTGTTGGCGCTGACAGTCCCATCCGCACCCAGGCCGTAAAAGATCGCCCTGACCCCGGAAATATTTTCTATGATAAAATTCTCATCATAATTGATGCTGGTGTGGGACAGATCGTCATTAATACCCACTGTAAAATGGTTTTTGGGGTTTGCCTTGATCATTTCATCGTAGCACCCTTTGACCATGGCTGGGGTAAACTCTTTGGAAGACAGGCCGTAACGTCCACCGATGATTTTGGGGATATGAGGAAATTTCCCGGCGGCATGGGATTCAACCAAGGCATTCACCACGTCCAGATATAAGGGCTCCCCGCAGCTGCCCGGTTCTTTGGTGCGGTCCAGGACACAGACTGTTTTAACGCTCTTAGGTAAAACTTTAATGAATTGATCAATGGCAAAAGGCCTGTAGAGCCGTACCTTGATGAATCCAACCTTATTTTTTGAAGTGATCAAATGATCGACCGTGTCCTGGCAGGTTTCTGCGGCAGAACCCATGAGCACGACCACTCGATCAGCTTGGGGATCGCCATAATATTCAAATAATTGATATTGGCGTCCAGTCAAAGCTGCGAATTTATCCATGGCCTTCTGCACAAGGCCGGGACAAGCATTATAAAAAGGATTTACCGTCTCACGCGACTGAAAATAAACATCCGGATTTTGGGCCGTACCGCGCATGACAGGATTGTCAGGGGTAAGCCTGCGGGAACGATAAGCCAGGACCAAATCTTCATTAATCATGCTGCGTATATCATCAAAGGTCAGTTGCTCGATTTTAGAAACTTCATGGGAGGTCCGAAAACCATCAAAAAAGTGCACAAAAGGGATACGCGCTTCTAATGTTGCCGCGTGCGCGATCAAGGCAAAATCCATGACCTCCTGGACAGAAGATGAACAAAGCATGGCAAAGCCAGTCATCCGCGCTGACATCACATCTGAATGGTCGCCAAAAATCGACAGTCCCTGCGTGGCAATAGAACGGGCAGCCACATGAAAAACCGTTGGGGACAGTTCACCCGCGATCTTGTACATATTGGGCAGCATCAACAGGAGCCCTTGGGAACAAGTAAAGGTGGTCGTCAAAGAGCCCGTTTGCAATGCCCCATGCACAGCACCGGCCACACCTGCCTCGCTTTGCATTTCCTGGACCAGGGGGACAGAGTCCCATATGTTCTTTTTTCCAACTGCCGCCCATTCATCTGTCCATTCACCCATGGGCGAAGACGGGGTGATAGGATATATGGCAACAACTTCACTTAAGGCAAACGCGATATACGCAGCTGCCTCATTACCGTCGATAGTCACTTTTTTACGTATGTTCATAGATCTCCTGGCTTTCTCTAGTATATTTTCGTCCCATCAAGGGAAGAAGAATTACTATGATTTAATTATGCTATAATCCTGGATAATTTGTAATCGGGAGATATACGAGAAAAATACGTAGAACTACGTACTCCCCGGCTGTTAACAAATCCGGGGAAGCTGTTCTCCGCTGATCATATCTAAAATACGGTTGGCCCCAATAAAACTTTTTAGGGTCACCAATGGCCTGTTTTCGGATAAAACATTTCCAATGCGACAAGCGCCCTGGCCTAATGGGTGGTCTCGCAAAATTTTTAATGCCTGGGAAGACTGGCGTTCAGGGACAAAAACAATAAAACGCCCTTCATTGGCCACATATAAAGGGTCAAACCCCATGATCGCGCATGCCGAGGCCACCTGTTCCTGTACAGGGACTGCAGCCTCATCAATTTGGATTGCCATGTACGAATCATGGGCTATTTCATTAAGTGCGCTGGCCAACCCCCCGCGCGTTAAATCACGCATGCAATGGATGTTGATCCCCGCCTGGATTAATTGGGCCACGATGTCATTTAAAGCAGAACAGTCGCTTTCAATGGTGGTCTCAAAATTTAGGCCCTCGCGTGTGGCCATAATGGCAATGCCATGACGGCCAAGGTCTCCATTCACCAAAATACAATCTCCTGGCTGGACATTGGCAGGGGCTATTGATAAATGATGTTCAATGATGCCAATGCCCGAGCTATTAATATAAATCCCATCTCCTTTACCCTTGTCAACGACCTTGGTGTCCCCTGTGACAATTTTGACACCTGCAGCATCAGCAGCATTCTTAATCGACTTTACAATACGCCAAAGAGTTTCCATGCCAAGCCCCTCTTCGATAATAAAACCCAAGCTCAAATACAAAGGCCTGGCGCCAGACATGCTCAAATCATTCACCGTCCCATTAACAGCCAATGTACCAATATCTCCACCTGGGAAAAATAAAGGCCGGACCACAAATGAATCCGTCGTAAAAGCGATCTTATTAACGGGTAAATTCAAAACCACCGAATCATGCAGCCCATCTGCCGGCTTCGGCCCGAAGGCGTGGGTGAACATCCTTTCGATGAGCTGCTGCATCAATTTTCCGCCACCGCCATGCGCTAAAAGCACGTGAGGGTATTGTTGGATGGGAAAGGGACAGGTCAATTGGTCCATGAAGGTGTCCTTTTGTATCTATAATATGCCGCGCAAGCACCCTCGGAAGAAACCATGGTGGCGCCTAAAGGTTGTTGCGGGGTGCATTTGATCCCAAACGCAGGACATTCGTATGGTTTTTTAACACCTTGTAAAATAAGCCCGCTGATACATTCAGCGCTTTCCTGTGTTTTTATTTCAGCAACATTAAATTTGATTTCCGCATCGTAATCTTCGTAATCAGGGCGCAGGCATAAACCGCTCTGCGGGATTTCACCGATCCCGCGCCATTTACGCGGGACCACTTTAAACACTTTTGAAACCAAATCCTGCGCATAGGGATTGCCTTGTGCCGTAACAGAGCGTACATATTGGTTCTCCACCTCGCAGCGTCCTTCTTCCAATTGCTGAACGCACATGGCAATCCCTTGTAAAATGTCCAATGGTTCAAATCCTGTCACGACAATGGGTACTTTATATTTGGCTGCAATGGGCGGATACTCGCTGTAGCCCATCACCGCGCACACATGTCCTGCGGCCAAAAAACCTTGCACACGATTAAATTTGGATGACAAAACAGCTTCCATGGCTGGGGGCACCAAAACGTGGGAAACAAGCAAAGAAAAATTATGAAGACCCAGTTCACGGGCCTGGTATACAGCCATGGCATTGGCAGGCGCAGTCGTTTCAAAACCCACCGCAAAAAAAACAATCTCCCGTTGAGGGTTTTCTTGTGCGATTTTGACAGCATCTAAAGGAGAATAAACAATACGCACATCCCCTCCCTGCGCTTTGATAGAAAGCAAATCAGTCTGTGAACCGGGTACCCGCAACATGTCCCCAAAAGAACAAAAAATAATGTCCTTTTGGATAGCTATGGCCAAGGCACGGTCGATCATCTCCAACGGCGTCACACACACCGGGCAACCCGGCCCATGCACCAATTCAACTTGTTCAGGAAGAAGCGTGTCTATGCCGAATTTGACGATGGAATGAGTCTGGCCGCCGCAAACTTCCATGATTACCCATGATTTGGTCGTTATTTTATGGATTTGGCGGGACAATTGTGCTGCCAGCTTAGGGTCCCGGTATTCATCTAAAAATTTCATTTTGAATGCAACTCCTCTAATTCCCCCATTTGTTTTAAATATTCAAAGACCTTCATGGCTTCACCTTGATCAACTAGGCTTAACGCAAAGCCCACATGCACGATCACATAGTCCCCCACCTTGGCTTCCGGCACATACGCCAAAGAAACTTCCTTTAAAATACCACCGAAGTTGACCTTTCCTTTTTTATTAAGGATATTTCCATCAAGGTCAATAATACTTTCAATCTTTCCAGGTATGGCCAAACACATCTTCTATCCTCTCTTAAGCGGTTCCCGCGAAGAGTGAGACAAACAATTTGCCGCAACAAACATTTGCCCCAGGGAAATCCCTCCGTCATTCGCAGGGACCAGGCTTTGCCAATAAGGTGTAAATCCTTCCTGCTTGAGACGGTAAACCGCTTTTTCAACGAGCCATTTATTTTGAAAACATCCGCCGGTCAAAACAACATGGGTTTGTCCCGATTGGCGTGCGACATCGATGATCATTTCAACCAAGGTTTGATGGAAACGTGTTGATATAATCGATACATCTTGTTGGGCACGGATGTCATTGATAATTTCTTTAATGATACCCGACCAGTCAATGCACCAACCCTCGCTCTCATGATTTGAAGGGATTATTTTATAACTATAGGGGTCAGCCGGCACATTGTCTAATGCTAAAAATTGCAAGTCCATCGCAGCCTGACCTTCAAAACTTGCTTGGTGGCAAAGACCAAGCAACGAAGCAATGCCATCGAACAGCCGTCCCATGCTTGAAGTCAGAGGGACATTGATTTTTTGCTTGATCATCCGTTGGATAATATCTAATTCATATGTATTAAAGGCCTTAATACAAGATAAATCTTTGAATTCCTGCCAATTCCCGTCACATAGGCCAAATAATAGTCCCAATGCCGAACGCCGCGGCTCTTTAATGGCTTGCTCACCACCCGGCAAGGCAAACAAGTCCAAATGCGCGATCCGGCGGCAATCACACACGCCTGTTATCAAAAACTCCCCACCCCAGATAGTGCCATCATGACCATGGCCTGTCCCGTCCCAGCAGACACCCAAAACCTCTTGTGCAATCCCCCGTTCAGCCATGCATGAGGCCACATGGGCGTGATGGTGCTGGACTTGCAGGACATCCACTTTAAGCTGATGGGCATAATTGGTGGAGCTGTAATCAGGATGGCAGTCACAAACCACCTCTGTGATCGGGGCATCGTAAATGGACCTTAAGCTGGCTATGGTCTTTTCAAAAGTCATCGAAGAAATTTTGTTGTCCAAATCACCTATGTGTTGGCTGATCAACACCGATGTCCCAAGACCAATAGAAATGGTATTTTTTTGATGGGCCCCTGTTGCTAAAATCCCGTCACAATTTATTCCAATATCAATCGGCAAAGGCGCAAAACCCCTGGCCCTGCGAATAAGACATGGACCGTCACAAATAATTTGTACAATCGAATCATCCACATGACGGACAATCGGCCGGTCATGCACCAGGAAAAAATCAGCAATATCTTTTAATCGCTCCAATGCTTCGGCATTATCAATACAGATAGGTTCCTCGCTTAAATTCCCGCTGGTCGCGACAATAGGTCTTTTTAGCATCCTTAAAAGGACGTGTTGCAACGGCATTGAGGGTAACATGCATCCTAAGTAAGGATTGTCAAAAACTACATTTTGTGAAACTTTAAGGCCAGTCTGCGATTTCTGTAGTAAAACAATCGGGGCTTGAGAGGATAGGAGGAGCTTTTGTTCTAAAGGCCCCACCTGGCAATATCGTTCTGTCATTTCTAAAGAAGGCATCATCAAAGCCAAAGGTTTATGGGGCCTTTCTTTTCTATGGCGTAATGAAGCAACCACCCCTTCATTGAGGGCATCAGCCATTAAATAAAATCCCCCGATCCCTTTGACTGCCACGATGGCCCCCATCTTGATCAATGTAACTACTGTTGGCACGGCCTCAACAGCCGTTGCTACCACGTTCCCCTGATTGTCCCATAAGGCCACCTGAGGACCGCAGACCGGACAGGCATTGGGCTGGGCATGGAAACGACGGTCCAATGGATCATCATATTCATTTTGGCACTCTTTACACATGGTAAACTTTTTCATGGAAGTATTAAAACGGTCATAAGGTAAAGATTCAATAATGGAATAGCGCGGTCCGCAATGGGTACAATTTGTAAATGGATATAAATATCGACGGTCATTTTGGTCAAAAATTTCTTTAATGCATTCAGGACAAGTAGCAATATCAGGAAGGACCAAAGCATCATGTTGATTTTCATTCTGACTTGACAGGATTTGGAATTGATCAAACCCTTGCGGGGAAACATCAGACACAAGGCACTCCGTAATAACGCAATTAGCCGGAGGCTTTGTGTGCATCAGGTCTACAAAATTATTGACTTCTGTTTCCTGGCCTTCTATTTCCATCGAAACACCTTGGGATGTATTACGAACAAAACCTTTAAGATGCAATTGATGGGCAAGACTGTATATCCAGGGCCTGAAACCAACCCCTTGGACAGTCCCCCGTACGTTACACTTGATAGACTTTATCATGGTTTAAATACAATTTTATCGATGGTGACTTTGTCACCAGCCACTGGTTTTACCTGGCGGGAATAGCAAAAAGAGCATAATAAAAGATGATGGTCTTCCACAGGGCCTGTTTTTTTACATTGACCGCAAATGACTTGCATAGGTTCTTCCAAAAGGTCAAGCTTGACCCCTTCTAATGCCGTCCCTTTTGTTATCAAATCATAATGCATCAACACGGAATCACCCACCAGATGATAAACTTCTCCCACCTTTACAGTGATGGACTCGACATCCCGGCCAGGATGCTTTTTAAGCTCCCCGATGACTGCTTCGACAATCTGTTCGGTAAAATGTCCTTCGTGCATAGAGTTTACCTAATTTAATATTCCCTCCCCCTCGTGGGGAGGGTCAGGGAGGGGGAATTTGGGACTATTATCACCCCCACCTGGCCTCCCCCATAAATGGGGAGGGACAACTTATAATGAATTACAAATTAACTTAACCGCTTCCTGCGCCCGTTGGAGGACTTCAGGGGACATCTTGTCCCCTACTTCAAAATTATTCCCTCTAATAGAACATAAATGCATATTCAAATTTTTCTTGTAAATACTTCCCGCAAGATTGACGAATGTTCCCGCAGATAAATGGTGCGATGATGAAAGGTCCCCTTCAGTCGATTTTTCAACCGGACGAAAATCTAAAGGCTGGCCGGCCAATGACGCATCCACCAGGATGACCCGCTTATACTCAAGCATTCGCTCCAGATCTTCCACATTCAACTGCTGGGTGATCCAAACTTTGATACCGGATAAACCTTGGGCTTCAATGCAATCCGCGACATATGGCCCGATACCATCATCGCTGCGCAAAGGATTACCAATACCGATCACCAACGTTTTATTGATGTTACCCTCGTTTAAGGACATTGACAATTTCGCCCGTGTGGTCTTTGATCTCAATGACCATAGGCATCGAGCCGATGGCATGTGTTGAGCATGAAAGGCAAGGGTCATAACAGCGGATAGCTGCCTCAACCCTGTTAAGGGCCCCTTCTTTGGCATCCTTGCCATGCACATATTGACGGGCGACTTCTAAGACAGACCTGTTCATGGCAGGGTTATTTTGGCCCGTGGCAATTAAAAGATTGACACGGGTCAATTTACCGCTGTCATCTGTATTGTAGTGGTGAAATAAGGTACCTCTCGGGGCCTCAGAAGAACCAATACCCTCATTATAATTATGACTCCCATGTGTCTGGACATCTTGAGAAACCACCTTAGGGTCTTTAAGGATACGCTCTGCCTCTTCGATACTGCTCAGCATCTCAATTAAACGCGTATAATGGAAATAAAAAGTACCATGGACTGGCTTGCCGCCGTTGATCGATTTAAAATGCAGGAATTCCTTCTGGGCCTTGGGTGTTTTCATTTTAGAAGCGACATTTAAACGCGCCAAAGGGCCGACCCGGTAAAACCCTTTGCCATATCCATATGGTTTATAATACGGGTATTTCAAATACGACCAATCGATAGGGCGCTCAGCAATATAATCAAGATAGTTTTTAGGTTCTATCTGGTCTTTAAGGATTTTTCCATCTTCGTCGATAAACCGTAATTTTCCATCATACAATTCTAATTCCCCTTCCGGACCTACCGTCCCTAAATAAAGAGTGGGGAAGTTTGCAAAGCTATCGACCATCTCTTTGTTTTGATCGTGGTATTTTTTAATCAAATCAATGCCTATCAAGGTGGTTTCCGTAGCCTCAGCGATCCACCCCAACAAGGCCTTACGGTTTTCTTCAGTGAGTGCGGAGGCCATCCCTCCAGGAACAATACCCATGATATGGATTTTTTTTCCCGTCAGCCGTTCGCTGATTTCCTGGCCGAATTTACGCAAACGAATACCGCGAAGGGCCAAATCCGGAGACGTTTGGGCAATCCCGATAATATTGCGAAGTGCCGGGTCACTGTCCCAGCCTAAAATAAGGTCCGGTGAAGACAAGTGAAAGAAAGAAAGCGCATGCGAAGATATCATCTGCCCCAAATGGATAAGGCGGCGTAATAGATTTCCTGTATAGGTAGGTTTAATCCCCATGATCATCTCGCAGGCCTTGGCGCTCGATACCGAATGGCTGACAGGACAAATCCCGCAGATACGCGGGGTAATGGTCGGCATTTCCGTAAATAGACGGCCTTCACAGAATTTTTCAAAACCCCGGAATTCATTGACATGGAAACGCGCGTCTTTCACCTTTCCATCGTCCCCAAGGTCTATGGTGATCTTGGCGTGCCCTTCAATGCGGGTCACTGGCGAAATCAGGATGGTATTGTCTTTATTGATCTGGTTATCCATATTTCAATTTCCTTCCTGGTATAGACGGCTTTTCCTGCTCCCAAACAGGGACACGGTCATTGAGAAGCTCAAAAAGCACATAAAAAATAGTGTCCGCTGAAGGAGGGCAACCTGGAACCACGTAATCGACATGGACGATTTCCTGCAAGGGGACGACCTTGTCCTGCAACTTCAAAAGCGCCGGATGATTGGGCGTTTTGCCTTCCTTGTCGTTGCTGACCGCCTGTATATAGGCGTAGTTAAACACTTCTTCTTTCGTAAAATAATTGCGCATCCCCGTGACATTTGCTGTCACAGCGCAGTCACCGAGGGCGACCAGCACTTTAGATTGCTTGCGGATGTGAAGGAGTTCGTGCAAATGCTCATCACTCGTCACAGAACCCTCTACCAACGTGACATCTGATTGTGGAAATTCTTTTTGGTCCACAATCGGGCATTTGACAATATCCGCAAGTTTCACTACCTCAAGGATGCGCTCATCGATATCCAAGAGCGACATATGGCACCCTGAACAACCTCCCAGCCATACTGTTGCCAATTTCTTTTTAGTCATAGGTTCATCTTTCTTTTAGCCACTAATTCGCTTACCATTTTTGGGTTTTTTACTAATTGACCCTGCACTGCTGTCTTGGGCCATAGCGCCCCTGTAGGGCAGACATTAACGCATTTACTGCAAGAAGTGCATGTCGTAGAATCCCCCCATGGGGTATCAAAATCAGATATGATCCTTACCTCAATGCCCCTGTTCTTAATGCCCCAGTTGTGGGCGCCTTCGACCTCAGAACAGACCCGTACGCAGCGCGTACACATGATGCAGCGGTTATGGTCCATGACATACCATGGGTGGGATGTATCCACCTCAGCTTTTGGAAATAAATAAGGGAAACGCACATGGTCCATCCCCACCTTGTATCCTAAATCCTGCAACTCGCAATTGCCATCGGCCACACACACAGCGCAAACGTGGTTACGCTCGGCAAAAAATAATTCGGTGGTTATTTTTTGGTATTTCTTTATTTTTTCCGTGCTCGTTTTAATGACTTGGTTGGCAGCGACCTTGGTGGTACAGGCAGGAAGAAGTTTATTGACGCCCTCTATCTCAACCAAACATAGACGGCAAGCCCCCACATCACCGATACCCTCGAAATGACACATGGTCAAGATTTCGATGCTATTTTCCTTGCAAACATCCAAGACAGTCTTGCCTGTATCAACTTCCAAGGCCTTTCCATCTATATTAACCGGGATTTTAGCCATGCGTGACCCCCTCTAATGTTTTGTTCCTCTCAATATGGGCCAGGTATTCATTTTTAAAATACCTCAATGTGCTTAATAACGGGTTTGGGGCAGACATCCCTAATCCACAAAGGCTTGTTTCTTTGACATAGACCGATAATTCTTCCAATCTCTGGATGTCTTTTTGTGTGCCTTTACCGGAACAGAGCTTTGTTAAGAGATCAAACATCATTTTGGTCCCGACACGGCAAGGGACACATTTGCCGCAAGATTCATCCATGCAGAATTCCATGAAGAAACGGGCAACATCAACCATGTCACAGGTATCGTCCATGACGATCAACCCCCCTGATCCCATGATAGAACCGACTTCCACCAGGGATTCATAATCAACCTTGACATCTAGGTGTTGCTCAGGGATACATCCTCCTGATGGGCCTCCTGTTTGCGCGGCCTTAAATTTGCGTCCATCAGGGATCCCTCCTCCGATATCAAAAATGATTTCACGCAAGGTCGTACCCATAGGCACTTCAATCAGACCCGAATTCATGATTTTTCCCGTCAAAGCAAACACCTTGGTGCCGGCACTTTTGGGCGTGCCGATGGCACTAAACCATTCTCCGCCATTAATAATAATTGGTGCGATGGCAGCCAGGGTCTCCACATTGTTTATAAGAGTAGGTTTTCCCCACAAACCAGATTCCGCTGGAAATGGAGGCCTTGGGCGCGGCATGCCACGCTTGCCTTCGATGGAGGCAATCAGGGCCGTTTCCTCGCCGCAAACAAAGGCGCCCGCTCCTATGCGGACCTCAACTTCAAAAGAAAAATTGCTTCCCATAATATTGGCGCCCAAGAGACCCGTTTTCTTGGCCTGTTTAATGGCCAACTCGAATCTCTTTACAGCAAGTTCATACTCGCCACGGATATAGGCATAACCTTTCTTGGCGCCTATGGCGTAGCCAGCGAGGATCATCCCTTCTAAAACGCGGTGTGGGTTGCTTTCCAGCACGCTGCGGTCCATAAAAGCGCCTGGGTCCCCTTCATCCCCATTACAAATAACATATTTTTCCTCAGATACATATTTATAGACTGTTTCCCATTTAATTCCTGTCGGAAAACCTGCACCTCCGCGGCCGCGCAGACGGCTGTGCTTGACTTCAGAAATTACATCTTCCGACGAAATGAGGAACAAAGCTTTTTCAAGGGCTTTATAACCGTCATTCGCCCCAATATAATCTTCAATTGACTCTGGATTTATTTCCCC
>CAYZLU010000036.1:0-11878 GCA_964479285.1 uncultured Planctomycetales bacterium
GTCAGGCCGCGATTTCATTGAGCAATACGGGTATCCAGACGATCAATTTTGTTGACGTGCAGGATTCCAACGCAGGCACTTCACCAGGCCAGCAAACGCTGGTTGGCCGCAATTCACCAGACCATAGCAATGTTAGTTTCAATAACAAGAACTGGGCATTTGGCAATACCACCCTTACATGGACCGGAGGGACTTCTACCGAGTGGCAGAACCCGACTAACTGGGACAAGGGTTATGTGCCGGCGGCTGGCGATACAGTCATTGTCCAGCCTGTCGCAGGGCCTGTGCTGCATGAACCGGATTTGTGTCCTTCCGGCCATACCTATTCTTGTGCCTCAGTGAACCTGAGTCAATTGACCATACAATCCAACGCTACATTGACTTTAAGCGGCCAAAATTTAACAGTGACTACGGGGGCCGGCACATTCACCAATAGCGGCACGCTGATCTTGGAGGGTACTGAAACTGTTTCCCTGACCCAGGACACGACAGATGCCGGGACCTTTGAGTATGTGGGGGATGGCACCAGTAACTCCATTACGGTCAAAGATTATGGGGCCACGGATTATTATCATTTGCTGATTGATGATACGAACCCGACCAAAAACACATTCGTCACCGCGTCCGCAAGCCCACTGACCACGGCAGGTAATGTAACTGTCACCTCCGGCACCCTGGATGTTTCCGCAAACACGGATACCATGACTGTCAACGGCACCTTGTCTGTCAATGGCGCTAACGGCACCTTGACCGCCACCAACGGTAACATCGCAGCCAATGGGGCGGTAAGCATTACCGCGGGTATCTTTACCGCCCCGGGCAGCGGCAAAAGCTTTACTATCACCGGAAATTTTGCCCATAGCGGAGGGACATTCACTAATTCCAGCGGCACGGTCACTTTAAACGGCACCAACCAAACCGTCAGCGGTACGACCACATTTTATGCCTTTACCAAAACGGTGGCCAGTACTGCAACATTGACCTTTGACCATAACGGCGCGCAGACCTTTACCGATAGTTTGACGCTCGGTGGTGCCAGCGGCCAAGATCTTTTCATCCGCAGTGACCTTACAGGTTCCCCAGCCAGTATTGCTTTAACTGCCGGCGGTGTCCAGGTGCTCAATTACCTGGATGTGGAGGATTCTAACGCTTCAGGCGGTGTTTTACTGGTGCCCAACAATTCGCATGACTCCACCGGCAATACTAATTGGTATTTTTCACCATCGACATTGACCTGGACAGGCACTGTGTCCACGGATTGGAATGTGGCCGGCAACTGGGATTTGGGTTACGTGCCAAGGACTGTTGATACGGCGATCGTTCCTAATGTTGCTCATCAGCCCGTTTTATCTACCGCCGTGACGGTGGCGGCCTTGACCATTAACAGCAGCGCGAGCCTGACGCTCAGTGGTTTCGCTTTAACGGCATCCAGCGCCTTTACCAATAAGGGCAATGTGATATTGGAAGGTACAGAGACCTTAACGTTGACCCAAGACACCAGTTCTAGCGACGGGGGGACGTTTACGTATGTCGGTGACGGCACAGGAAACCCGATCACGATCAAGGATTTCGGGGCCAACGATTATTATAACTTGACCATCAATGATGCTCATAATGGCGGCAGCAGCCCGAATTTGGTGGACACCTATACTATCAGTTCCAATGCCTTGCATGTGCTGGGTACCCTGACAGTGACCAAAAGTTCCTTAGACATGTCCGCTGGGACGGCAGAGGTGGACGGCAGCGTCGCTATTGCCAGTGGCGGCACCCTCAAAGCGCCATCAGCAACAGCAAATACTTCATTTACGGTCGCTGGGAATTGGAGCAACAGCGGCACGTTTACGAATTCCGGCGGTAAGGTCACCTTTAACGGGACTAATCAAAGCATTACCGGAAGCAGCACCTTTGCCTATTTGCGCAAGGTGGTGGCCAGCGCAGATACCTTTACCTTGGACCATACGGCCACCCAGACCGTTTCAACGGACTTGACCTTGACCGGTGCTGCCAACCCCAACCGTTTGACCTTAGTCAGCGACTCGTCAGGCCACCAGGCAGGGTTGATTTTATTGGCTGGCGGGACCCAGACCATTTCAGATTTGAGTGTCATGGATTCCAATGCCGGCGCTTTTCCCGCAGATGTGACCCTGATTGACCGCAATGATAACCATGACGCCGGTAATAATACCAATTGGCAGTTTGGCGCTCCAACCTTGACATGGAAGGGGGGCACGTCCACGGATTGGAACACGGCGTCCAATTGGGACATGGGAGTGGTACCAATTGCAGGGGACAACGTCATTATTGCCAATGCGGCCAACCAACCTGTCCTGGCTTCTGGTGTTTCAGTAGGTACTTTGACCATAAACAATGGATCAACCTTGACGCTTAACGGCAATAACTTGACAGTGACCGCGGGAACAGGGACGTTTAACAATAATGGCAATGTGATCCTGGAGGGCAATGAGACATTGACATTGACCATGGATTCGACCCACGGCACATTTACCTATGTCGGTGACGGGAATGCCACCCAGGACACGCGCACCTTGACGATCAATGGCAGTACTAATGTGGCTTTCAATAATCTGGTGGTCAATGATCCCAATGCTACGGCGGCACACAGGGACATTTTTGCCACGAATGGTTCATTGACAGTCAATGGAAACCTGACAGTGACATCAGGGACATTGGATGCTTCCAACAGCAACAGCAGTATCGCGTTGACCGGCTCAGTGAGCATTGCTAGCAGCGGGATTCTGACCGCTCCGGGTACCGGCAAAAGCTTCACCGTGGGCAGTGGTTTTTCTAACAGTGGGACATTCAACAATTCCTCGGGTGCGGTCACGTTTAACAC
This sequence comes from uncultured Planctomycetales bacterium, assembly GCA_964479285.1. Lineage (GTDB taxonomy): Bacteria > Omnitrophota > Gorgyraeia > Zapsychrales > Fredricksoniimonadaceae > JABDGZ01. The sequence continues at coordinate 2,855 of CAYZLU010000036.1, forward strand.
TGCAACGACCGCTGTCATCGCCGGGAACACCACCTTTTATTATTTTGTTTCCACCACTGCCGGTAAAACTATTGAATTTACCGCCGGCAGTAATCAAACAGTCAGCCATACGCTAGATGTTGCCGGCATGCGAGGCAGCTTGATTTCACTTTTGTCAACGAGCACCGGCACTTCATGGGGCATCACTTTGTCCGGCGGGGCGCAGAGTGTCGGAGAGTTGAATGTGGAAGACTCCAATGCCTTGACCAATACGGTCACTTGCTTGAACTGCACGAATTCCGGCCATAATAATGCCAATTGGATATTTGAAACGCTGTCCATCAGTTCCCCTGCAAACGGGACCACCGTGGGTCAGACGCCTACGGTTTTAGGCGTTGGCCCCGCTGGCAGCACTGTTTATATCAGGGACATCAGCGGCAATCTGGTGGCCACGACGAAACCTGATGCCAACGGTAATTTCCGTGTCGTTGTCGGCAAGGACGATGCATCAACAAAATTGACTGTCACGGCCCAGTTGGCCACTGGTGCCAACAGCCTGACTCCTTATCCGGCAGTTTCGCTGACTTCTCCCGGCTATATCAATAATGTGACGGTGACCGCGACCCCTACCACAGACCAGGTCCCTGTCATTTCCAGCCTTAACGGCAATACCATTGTCAATCCAACTGCTACCCAATTTATCAATGGCAGCACTCCGGTGATTGCGGGCCAGGGACTGGCTGGGTCAGCCGTGACCGCGCAGGCCTTTGATGCTAATGGCAATTTGATTGAAACGGCCACTCTTGGTACCGTGGCCGGCAATGGCACATACTCGGTGACCTTTTCCCCAGCGTTGCCCAGCGCCACCAATTACCTTTCAATTACGGTGGGATCAAGCGGCAATGAAACAACCAGCGCTTTGATTGAGGTGTCTTTGACAGATCCTTTTGGCGTGGTGTATAATTCCAGTACCAACCAGCCCATCCAAGGCGCCACGGTAACACTTTATAATGCCACGACTAAAACTGTTGCCTCGGGGACGGTACAGTCATGTAACGCGGCCGGGACGTGTTGTGACATGTCAGGCAACTGCTGCACTTCAGGGACTTGCACCACCGGTAACCCGCCTGCCAATCCGTTTACGACACTCACAGATGGTTTTTACAGTTTTTTGGCACCTCCCGGCCAGTACTACCTTAATGTTTCAGCCGCGGGGTATACCTATCCTTCCATCGAGACCACCGTCCCTTCAGGCCGTACCTTGGGCTCCGGTTCCAAAGGGGAGACATTTACCGTGGGCAGCACGATCTTTGAACTTGACCAGCCCTTGGACGGCAACAGCACTTTATTGCACATCACGAAAACCGCCAATAAATCAGAAGGCAGCGTCGGTGATATAGTCACCTATACGGTCAATATCCAGAACCTTTCAGCGCTTAATGCCGTTAACAATGTCCTTATTAATGATGAAATACCTCCTGGTTTTAAATATATCAAGGACCGCGTTTTGCTGGGGAACGCCCCTACCAGCGAACCCAGCGGCCAGAGGCCTTTGGTTTTTAATATCGGCACCGTACCAGTCAGCGCCCAGGAGAATTTGCAATACCAGTTGGTCATCGGCAGCGGGGTGACCATGGGTACTTACAAGAATACGGCGACGGCCCAATTTGCCACTGGCCTGGTCATCTCTAATCCGGCCCAGGCATCGGTCAAGATCATCCCTGACCCTGTGTTTGATCTGGGCTCCGTGATCGGGAAGGTATTTTTTGACTGGAACGAAAACGGCATCCAGGACCCCCCGTTTTTTGACCCTGTCTCGCATGAAACAATCGTCGAGAAACCTGTGCCTAATGTGCAGATCGTCATGGAAGACGGGACCATCATCACCGCTGACCATGACGGTAAGTTTAATATTCCTGGGCTTTTGCCCGGGCGCCATCTCTTCAGGCTGGACGAGCGTACCTTGCCGCCGGGGGCCTATATGACGACGGACAAGGCCGTCATTGTCGACGTTACCGCGGGATCCATATCCAAGGTCAACTTTGGTGTCAATATCGATGAGAGCCAGACCAAGGGACGTGACGCGGTGTTCTTTAATGAAAAAATCAAATTGACTGAAGACCGCAACCGGCCCGTCCCCAGGCTTAATGCCGCTATCTTTAATGCTTCGGCCAATGCCAAACCGGACACGGAAGAAGTGCTCATGCATGATGGTATCCTGGTGCGCCAGGTGGAATTCAGGATTTTCACTAATTATTCGCCGTTTATCGGCAACTGGCGGCTGGACATTATGGACGCGGACACCAGGAAATTAATAAGGAGTTTTGAAGGCACGCCTTTAAATATCAATGACCCCATCTATTGGAATGGCAGGGACGACCACGATATTATCATAGATCCTGACCGTAAATATTCGTATGTGCTCACTGTCACAGGTGACAAAAATAACCATGATGACACCAAAGAGAAGCCCATTACGGTCCGTGATATCAAAGATGACGCCACCTACAAGAAAGAACGTGAAGAAACCAAGGACATCCTTAAAGACCGGGCAAGCCGCTATCGTAAGTGGCTGGATGACCAGGCTGTTGTCAATAATCTGGACCATCAGTTAATACAGGTGCAAGGAGAGACCATCCATCTTGACCGTCAGGGGACGGATGTCAAGAGCATACACGTAATGAAGGGTAATAATTTATTTATAGACCTTCCATTGTCCCAGCAATATGGATTGACACCGGCGGAATTAATGGCCGGCGGTTTTTCCATGGCGGATGAAAAAGACAATTTGGAAATCATTTTGCCCAATGGCGACTACACCCTGGATGTGGTCAGTGTCAAGGTCCCGGGCAATCCTTCATCGCAGGCACCGCCTTCAGAGGTCCCCCAGTCCGTGCCGGCTTCAGGGGGCATGCCTTCACGCACCTTGTCTTCCGGCAGCCCAGGGACACTTGAACATTATGGCCGTCCTTTGAAAGTCGGGGATGATTACATGATGTTTGTGGCTTTAGGGGACGCCCAGACCGGGTATAATATTGATCGGGGAAATATTGAACCCATCCAGGATTCGACCCAGCTACCTGGGTTTTATCATGAAGGCAAAGGAGCATATTATCTAAAAGGCCAGATCTTGGGCAAGTATTTGATCACCTCCAGTTATGATTCTGACCGTGCACAGAAAGCCTTGTTCAGGCAGCTGGACCCGAATGTCTACTATCCCGTTTATGGCGACTCATCTTCTATCAATTACGATGCCGCAGACACCCAGGGTGCTTTGTATTTGTTGGTGCAATGGGACAAGTCGTCAGCCATCCTGGGTAATTACGCGGTTGATTTTAATGACACGGAATTTGCCGCTTTCAGCCGAAGTTACTACGGCGGGAAAATTGATTATCAGTCAGTTTCCAATAACCCTTATGGTGACGCGCGCACCAAACTGGTGGTGTATCATGCCCAAGTACAGCAAATGCCTTCGCACAATGAATTTTTAGCCACGGGCGGGTCTTTGTATTTCCTTAAATATAGGAATGTCGTGCAGGGCAGTGACACGGTCACGATCCAGGTGCGCGACCAGACCACCGGTTTGGTGACGGCAAGCAAAACGATGGTCAATGGGGCGGATTATGAACTTGATAACAGCCAGGGCCGGATTTTGTTCTGGCAGCCGGTTTCCATGATCGCCCAATCGGAGTCCATTATTTCGAATAATTTGATCAACGGTGATCCGATCTATGTGGTTGTTGATTACCAGTACGAGCTTTCGGGAATGCAGCCTCAAGCCAGCCAGGGGGCCCGCATTGCCCAGGGGATCGGTAATAATGTCGTCTTGGGGGGCACCTATGTCCAGGACAATGCCACTGGCCAGAATTACACTCTCCAAGGCACTGACGCCACCTTGCATGTGAACAAGGACTCCACTGTCAAGGCTGAATATGCCGAAACAACCTCCCAGGAAACAGGATCTTATGTTTCCACTGATGGAGGCATTACATTCAATTCCATGGACCTGGCCAATCCTACTTCCAGCGGCAAGGCCTATGGGATCACAGGCGATTCACGCCTGTTTGATAATATTGGTCTAAAGAGTTATTACAAGTGGATAGACAATTCCTTTGCGACCCCGGACTCAACATCCCAGCAGGGCAAAATGCTGACAGGCCTTTCTTTGACCTTTGACATGACACCCGAGACGCGATTGACCGCCAGCGAGGACATCCAAAAGTTGATCAACGGGGGCAACCTGCAGACCTCGGCGCAGGTAGGCGCTTCAGAGACTGACACCACTATGGTGCAAATCGTCCACACCGCGGAACGGATGAAACTGACCGGGCAGTTCCAGTTGACCGAGGTCAAGAGTGTGGTCAACGGCATTACATCCACCACCAACCAGCGGGGAGCGACCATGGCCGGCCAGGCGCAATATGATTTGACCGACCGTATCAAGCTGACCTTAGGGCAGCAGGTGGATGTGCAGAACACAAATAATACCGCGACCACCTTAGGTGTCGCGGCTCGCGTGACTGACCATATGACATTAAACGGCCAGGAGGTTTTCGGTCAACAAGGCAGGGCCTTGACAGCTGGCGTGACAAACCAGCTCAACAATAAAATGGCCTTGACCACGGCCTATACCTTGACCAACCTCAAGACCGGTGAGGTCGACAAAACAGCCAGCGTTGGCCTGGAAAATAATATCAACAAGAACCTGACGACAACGGGTTCCGTGGCCATGACATCTTCTTCGACGGGTACCACCACTACTTCAGCCAGCATTGGGGCAAAGGCCAAGATATCAGACGGCATGACCATGGACATGAGTATAGGCAAGAGCCAAAGCTCGACTGGCGCCCAGGGGTCGACCAGCGTTAATTTAAATGGCACCACCCAGATCGGCAACACTACTCTTACAGCCACGGCCCAGGCCAATGGGGCAGGGAGTGCGCTTTCAAACCCCGTGGGGATAGGCACCACCGGCGTGTCGTCAGGGTTGACTACGACGACTTCAACGGCGGCCTCGACTTCCGTTGGATTGGAAGCCACCACCAAGGTCGATGCCAATAATTCGACGAATGGATCGGTGAATGTTGCGACAGACACCACAGGGGCCAAGACCACGACATTTGGTTTTGGGGACAATAGCAAGCTCGACCAGGAACTCCAGGCCGTTACCAGCAATAGTTTTTCATTCAGCCCGGGAGGAGGGTCGACTGAGGGTTCAAAATACGGCCTGGTGCGTAATGAAAACGGGCAAAATCTTGAGGCTGATTACACCCGCCAATTGGCCAACCAACCCAGCAACATTTCACAATCGAATATCTATGGTTTGTCAGGGGACGTCAATGACAAGCTGGCTTTAAACGGCAGCGTTGAGCGTGGCAAGGTGCAAAACCTTGACACCACCCAAACGATCCGCACTGATTTCACCCTGGGGGCCGGCTATGTGCTTAAAGATACTGAAACAGCAGAAGCAAGATTGAAAAATTCTGTCAAGCTCGAGCTGCGTTTGGATAAGGGTGTTGGCAACGCTACTATTCCTGCGGACAGTTTGCGTCAGTACGTATTGTACGATGCTTTGGAGGGCAAGATCACGGACAATCTTTCCGCTACTGCCAAACTGGATTATTCCAAGACCTTGAACACCACTACAGGCGCCGTGGCAGAACGTCACCAGGAAATTATTCTAGGGATGGCCTACCGTCCAGTGAATTTTGACAACTTAAATTTAATAACAGAGTATTCTTATCAGGATGGTTATGGCGGAGGCATTCAACAAGCAGATGCGTTAAACACGGATGTCCAGAAAACAGTGACCCAGGTCTTGAGTGCTGAGGGCGTCTATGACATTGATGATAATTGGCAGTTGGCAGAGAAATTGGCCTTGCGTGTCCAAAATGAACAGGACACTGGTTTTCAATTTACCCAGACCCATACCTGGCTTGTCATCCATCGTCTGAATTACAAGATTGACCGCAACTGGACCATCAGCGGGGAATACCGCGATTTGGTCCAGGTCGAGGCCAAGGACAACAAACAAGGTCTTTTACTGGAAGCGACCCGTGACATTAACCAGAATACTGAGCTTAGTATCGGGTGGAATTTTACTCAATATAATGATGACTTGACCAATCTTAATTATACTTCCCAAGGCCCCTTTGTCAGGATGACCGGCAAATTCTATGACCGTACGCCGGAGGAGAAGGCCCGTGACCGGGCCAAATGGCTTGATGCGAAGATTAACGTGTGGGCGTGGGCCTTGATCAGAAAAGAATTGGCTAAAAAGGACAGCAAGATCGTGCTGGAATTAAACCGTATGTTTGCGTTGGCCCAAAAGGCCCAAGCCGCGGGCCGCCTGGAAGAGTCCCGCCAGATTTATAAAGACATTATTGCCGCGGGGCAAATGATGTATGATGAAGCCTCAGAATATATCCGCGGCCGGATTTCTTTTGAAGAGCAATTACAGAAACTTGACAAGGCCGCGCGTGATTATTTTAAGGGTGGTGAGTATGTGAAGGCCAGAAAAATATGGGAGAAAGTAGTGGAAGATGCTTCAAATGGTGTGGTAAAATAATTTGTAATGAATAAAACATTTAGTTTATATATATTTCTCGCTCTTTTTTTTGCTGCGGGCGTTCTCGCTTTTGCCGACCAGCCGAAATCTTCTCTCGACGATAAACCATCCGTAGATACGGCCGCCGCATCAGGGGTGCAAGTGCCTGCAGTACCCTCCAACACCTCGGCCGCCGATGCAAATGCCAATTATCTTTACGATTTAAAGAAGCTCATTGATAAGTCCCGCCAAAATATCAAAGAGGTCAATGAAAAGATCAAGGAACAGGCCGTTCTCAAGCGTAACCAAAAACGTGAAGAAAGGGCCAGGGAATATTATGAAAAAGGTATGGAGTTGACCAATGAGGGAAAACTCAATGAGGCCCGTGAATATTTTGAGAAAGCCATCCGCATCACTGAACACCCGGAAATGGCCGGGTATATTAAAGAAAGCCAGCGGCGGCTGAGGCGGCAGGAAGCGGCCTTGCACGCGCAGGAAAGAGAACATTATAACCAGATCAAACAGGATGAGAATGTCCGTAAAGAAGATGTTGAGGAAGCTTACAGGGAGGCCGTCGACCTGTATAAACAGAAGAAATACCATCCGGCCAAGGACGCTTTCGAGCATGTGGATGAAATTGCCCCTGATTACCGGGCGACCAGCAGTTATTTAAAGATCATCGACCAGGACATCATCTCCTCAGATGCCCTGGCTGCCAAACAGCAGGCGGTTGAGGTCGAGCGCCAGCAGAAAGAAGCTGAGGCCGCCCGCGCCAAAGAAAAAGCCATGTGGCTGGCACAGATCGAAGAAAAGGAAAAAGAACGCAAGGAGGCCGTTGACAAGCAGGCCGAGGAAGTTTACGACGAGGCGGTTGACCTGTATAAAAAGAAGAAATTTGCCCTGGCTAAAAAGAAATTTGAAGAGGTCAGTTGGGTCATTCCTGATTATAAGGCCACGATGAAATATTTGTCCCGCATTGATCGTGACGCCCAAGAAGAACAAGAGCGGGTGGCCGAAGAACAGAAAAAGGCCTTGCAAGAGCAGCGCTGGGAAGAAGAAGTGGAGAAGAGCAAGCAAGAGGCCCTGCGGCAGCGTGAGTTGGAGGCCAAAGAACGCCAGCATAAACTTGACCTTCAAGAGCAGGCAAGGTTCTTGTATAAGGCGGCCGTCGGTTTGTTCGACCGGAAAAATATGGACGAAGCTTTGGAAAGATTCAAGGACATTGATAAGTTACTCCCGGGGTTTAAATCGACCAGGATATATATCGCGCGTATCGAGCAATGGAAATTTGACCAGCAAAAAGAACAATTAGAGGCCCAGCAACGGGCCCAGGCAGAGGCCCAGCGTCAAAAAGAGGAAGCGCAGCGCCAACAAGAATTAGCGGCCCAGCGCCAGCGGGAACAGGAGCTAAGGGACAAAACTAACCACGTTGACCAGGTATATGGCCAGGCTTTGGATTTATACCGCGATCACCAATGGGGAGCATCCAAGGCAAAGTTTGAATCTGTTGAGCAAATGGTCCCGGATTTTAAACATACCCGTCGGTATTTACAAAAGGTCGATACTTATATCGCAAGGGATAGTGTTAAACGGCCCAATGTGGGCGAGGTCGCAAGCCCCAATGTCATTGCGAGCGTAGCGAAGCAATCCTTTAATTCTAGTACCCCATCTATCGTACCACCGGCGGCTGTCGTCCCCATGGCAGAGGACCCTCTCCAAAAAGAGCAAGAGCTTGAACGCCGTCGGGCGCAGGAACTCAAGGAGAGGGCTGGCCAGGCTGAAAAGGTCTATACCCTGGCCTTGAAATCATACCGCGATCATCAGTGGGAAATATCCAAGGCCCAATTTGAATCTGTTGAAGCCATAGAACCTGATTATAAACATACTCGTCGATATTTGCAAAAGATCGACGATTTTATCTCTAGGGAGACCCATCCCAAGCCGCCATCAGTGGCCGTTATTCAATCTTTACCGGCACCGGAAGTTGTTGCCGCGGAGGTCCAACCGCCTCAGGAAAGCATGCCGGCAAAGGTCAAGGTGGCTATTTCCCTGGAAGACCAGCAAAAACAAGCACAGGACATTGCAGCTTTGGTTGACAAATCAGCGCAACTTTATCGACAGATTGCGGATATTGCTGATGATAGCTCAACCATTCAAACAAAGAGAAAAATGGCCCAGGTCGATGAAATATTAAAGAACTTGAAGGAAAATAAAGAACGACTTTTACGTCAAATGCGTGAAGAACAATGGAAGCGGCAGCGGGAAGAGTCGAAGTCCAAATATGAAGAGCGCAGGGCAGAGGCAGAAAAGTTATACCAGGATGGGTTAGAATATTTACGTTCCCATGAATACGCAAAAGCTAAAATTAAATTTTTGGAGCTGGAAAATATTGCCCCTGATTATAAATCTACCCGCCGGTATTTAAACCGTGTTGAAGAAGGCTTGAAAAAAGCGAACGTTGAAGCAGTTACCGGTTATGAGCAAGCCCAGGCAGAGCA
>CAYZLU010000037.1:0-11687 GCA_964479285.1 uncultured Planctomycetales bacterium
GGGGAGTGACGCTTGACACTGCCATCAAGGGCATCATTGGGACTGCTTGTGCTTGTGCGGGGGTTGAGGAAAATAATGCAGTTCCCGCTAAGAGTAATATTGGTAAGGCTATGAACGCACTTCTTCCACCGGTAATTCCTGCCCTATTTGGGACAACAAGCGGATTACCCGTGGTTTTTCTTTCTGTAGACGCACGAATTGCGAATGGCTCTCGGATCCATTTTCTGAGAGCAGGCGTAATTCTAGAACCTCGGTCAAATCTATTTCTGTTTACAATCCTAAGGATGCCATTCCCTAATAGTATCATCAGGAATGCAGCCGATATTACTATAAGCGTGCCTGCAGTTTCTAAGGCACGAGAACGGATCGAGCTTACTTGACTGCTGACACTCGCTGATTTGCCACCATCCAGAGAAGTAGAACCTCTCAAATTGGTGAGATTATCTGCGAGCGTACGAATTGCACTTAGCTCTCGTTGAATCGATATCCTGAGAGCAGATACAATTCCAGAACCTTCTACTTTGTGAGCGTTTACGTCGCCACCCGTTGGCGCAGTCCCTGCATATTTGAGACCTTGCGTTTGGGCGCTTATGCCGTTTTTGTCTTCACTGTGTTCGGTGCTTACACTTCTCGCACCTCTTACAGCTCCGCCAATTAGGCTAGATTCGCTATATTCAACTTCATTGCGGGCAATCATCCTGAGTACCCTCAGGAATCCAGCCACAACTGTACTGCCTTTATGCGTACCTATTAGTAAGGTACGAGAACGGGTCGAACTTACCTCGTCATTCCCGAATGTTTCTATCGGGAATCCAAGTACTGCTTCGCTTATAACACCCGCGTTCACCACGAAGGTGTTCCAACTGTTACCACTATTAACTATGCTGCTTTCAATACCTACTGCATTTGCTGCACTTTCGTTCCTGCTTGAACTGCTAACTGCATTGTTGCCAACTTCGATGCTGCTAACTACTGTCGTACTGCTATTGACTTCATTACCACTATTACTGCTTGTGTTACTTACTCCATTGCTACTACCTGTGATGCTTCTAACTATGATACTGTTTGTTTCACCTACACTACTTCTGCTGCTATTTACTTCATTTTTACGGACAGAGCTCGCGCTAAGCCGCTTTCCTGCATTTTCAACAAAAACGGTGATTCTTGGTGCAACTACATTACTGCCAACTACTTTGCTCTTTTCCTCGAGTATTCCATTTCTTCTGTCTGCCAACCTGAGGAAGGTTGGGACAGATTTAATACGACCCGGGTGATATATATGCCACCAAGCTCCAGTAGCAAATTTTATCTCCCAAGTATTATTAAATCCTGATTGATACCCTAATAAGCCTTTGGTATTCATCATGCCCCCATAGCCAAAGAACATCACTGGCGCATCCGGAGGCGCTCCCATTGTTAGCGGCGGTGCTCCATTACCAGGGCCATTACCACCTGGCATAGGCGGCACTGCTGGATTGGGATTCGGCGGCGGCATCGGTGGTTGTAACGGCTGCGCTGGTGGTGCTGGCAACCTGAAGGGAGTTCCAGGGACAAAGGGCTGATGTGTACCTGATCCTGAATGAACGACATAATACTGGACATAATTGGTCTGTTTACTGCCTTGGGCAATACCTGGTCGATACCCAGGCAAAATATTTCCTCTTACAGAAGTTGTTGGCAGGGCAAATCCTAATCCTGTTAACAGTAATACCGCAAGAGGCGTCATAACCCTCTTGGGAATTATTCGCTCCGATAGCGATCTAGAAGCCTGCAGGTTCCTAGGCACGACGGTAAGACGGTCCCCTGGGTATTTCTTAGCGTTCAGCCATGATCTCCAGTTATAATATGTTTGAAGAGTTCGCTGGGCAAAGCTGTAGTCAATGGCTTTTTCTGCCGCTTCGGCGAGTCTGTGGGCATCTTTAGGGCTCACTCCCAATTCAAGCAGCTTAACTTCCACCTCTTCATGCACCCATAGCCTGGTAAAGTAAGGCAAGGTAATGCTATTTGCATCCCGGGCAAACATCATGCGACGGCGATTTTTAATGGTCGCGTTAGGCGGAGACCGGCCTGAGGTCCGGATAAGCCATACTTTCTGGCCTACCATCAGCGGCCTTAACGGTATTTCTCCCACTCCTGGAATGTTCACCGTCTTATCACCAACAAGCTCAATAGCTTGCTGGACCTTCATTCGATCAAATTCTTGGGCTGCTTGGGGATTTTGCAATCCTGCTTGCTCTTCAGGTGTCAATACCATGTTATGGGCCATGGGGCTTTCGTTACCCATCAGATGGTTAAAGTGATAGATCGTTAGATAAATATCTTCGTTTGTTAAACCTTTCTTATTGGGATCAACAAGACCAATAGCAAAACTTGGCCATTTCTGGTCTTGATCTGTATGCTGATCCATGTCTTTTAATTTTTGTACAAGTCCTTTGATTTCGGAGAAGATCTCCTGGTCCTGGTCTCCCAGGTTCTCAAGCTGAGTTAATTTTTCGTAAACAGCCTTGGCCAAACGCGCGGCCCTTACTCCAATAGAAGAACTGCCGTCCATGATGCCTGAACCCAGCAGGACCTCGAGTAGATCAGGGTTATTGAGCGCTTCCTTCATAAACAGAGTATTGATCTTAAGGACCCTTGTCTTCTGTTGCGGATCATCGACAGGGATCCATGGATTGCCATCCGTATCATCGGTGATTAAAATTTCCGTGAGATTATAAAGATCTCTTCTTGCCGCCTCACTGACTTGACCGATACCCGTTTCCAAGGCTGAAACATATTCTTCCGTAAAACTATCATCGCTGCTCTCAACAATGATTTTAGGTATGGCCTTAAGGGCCCTGGTTAATTGTTCAGGATTATCTAAAAGAACAGTAGAAATAGACAATTTTTTGGTCTTTGTATCAAAACTAATACCTTCTACATTTTTAAATTGCCACTGCTCTGTATCAGCTGGTAAACCTATGGAAATTCCAGAAGGTTGGGGAATGCCTAATGCATGGATGAGCACGCGGGTGGCCATTCTATAATAAAGGGGCTTGGAGTTATCATCAGTCAGGCCATCCTGGAAAGTCACCGGCACGTCTGTATCTGCCACTTCTACACTGCTTGGCTTAGATTCTTCCTGTTTTCTTAATTCCTGGGCCAATTGCTCGATAAGACCTAACGATTGTTTGACTTTACGTTCGGTCAGATGGCCTCTGGCGTCCAATATACTCAATAGCCTTACTATAATTCTAAACCTGGCCACCGACGTAAAATACTGGGTGAGGGCCGCCTCGAGATCGCTGCCAGGCTGAAAGTCTTCTGCTTTGAGGCTGTCCATCTGCGGGAATAAACTCTCGATGGCTTGGTAGGAACCGGCAATATCAGACAAAGAAGCGATTTGCACCAATTTCCCAACATATTTCTTTGAGAGAATATCAAAAAGCTTCTGGCCGCCTACTTGCATTTCCCGGGTCAACTCCCTGCCGGATAATATAGAAAGCAGTTCCTCTTGATTATTTTTGCTCTTTTCAGCCATGGCTAACATATCAAATAAATCCATGGGAGCAAACTGATCGTTGACCACAGAACCCAGATGGATATCAAACATTGTCAATAAAGGTTCGCCGACAATGTTCCTGAGCCTTATCGCAGAGACGTATTCATCAGAGCTGTCGATCATGCCTCCAAGCCTCTCGATAATCTCGGTCAATCTATTTGTGCCCCTGACCAGATGGGGGTTGATCATAAGATGTTCTCTGAAATACACCACATCAGCCCTGGAAATAAAGCCTCCATGAAAGATCATGTCCCTGGCTTCCAGGACTTCGGGTGTGCGGACACCGGCGGCATACAGGATCAGTGGTAAATTGCCCCTATAGATGACGGCTGACATAACATCCTTCACGGATAATGGAACCTTCTTGTTTTCAGCCCTGGCCTTTAACACATCAAGGTTTTCCAACGATCCCTGCCAATCGCTAATATTCCAAAGTTCAGGATTCAATCCGAGCATATAGGCGATGGCCACCCGTCTCTGAGAATCGTTCTGGGATGTATAGAAAGAATTAGCCAGTGCTTCCTCATAATCTGCGGTCAATTTAGCAAGGCTTTCGAACTTGGATGCTACGTCCTGATGGTGCATGAGCTGAAATTCCGCCCATTGCCAAAGGCCTTTAGGTTTGTCCATGAGCGGGGCCATCAGTGCACGACGTTCTTCTTTAATCCTGTTGTACAGCTCGTCAAGTTTTTGACTTTCAACGGTCTTGAGTAATTGTGCAACGAGACCATTGGTGCGGGGAACACCTAAAGCGTCGGCAACGTTTAAGGCGATTTGATGCGGGGCCATGCGCCCATACTGGTTAAAATAATTGTTTAATCGACTCAAACGGGCCACTGCCATTGGAATATCCGCGGTCAGATCCAATTTAGCTTCCTGCGCCCACATTTGTGCCACCCTTGCCAGGAGCCGTGCCATTTGCATATCTGTTACACTGGCTCGCACCAGGACCTTCGCCATCTGCAAGGCCAAGGCCTTTAAATCTTCCTCTTGCATGTCTTCTATATCTTCAAGGCTATTGCCCAGTCCTGCCAAGGCTTGCAGATTGAAAATATCTTCATTGCTTAGGTCACCGCTGGTCACCGCCTGATAAATCTCCGCTGCCTGACGTCCAGCCATGGTCAGCTGCCTATCGGTTTCCACAAACCCTTTTTCGCCATTGAAATCAATATCTTGTTCAACCGATGCTGTCACAGGCGCTGACCATTCATTGAGTTCGGTGGTTTCAAACCCAGGCGCGAAATAGGTGGGAAGAATGCCCTGCCCCATATACTTGGTCACCGTTATGATGGTCTTGAAATGCCCGAGCATTTCATTTTCATCAATGGCCGGATTAGAAAGGGCCTTTAAGGCAGTATTAAGCCCCTCATGGGTCAATGGCCGGCCGTTATAGAAGATCTCAAAAAGATTGTCCTCCAAGAAAACCACTGCAGCACGCCAGACATCCAAACGTCTCTGCAATTCTTCACCGATCTTCTGGCCATCAACAGACCCCTCCTCAATGTCCTGGATGATCTTTTTCCCCAATTTCAAATAATTGACCAAGGCTTCATAAACAAATTGGTCGCCTGAGAGAGGACTTTCCTTGATACTCTGCACCAGGCCATCCAGGCCCGCGCGTTCGCGCTGCCGTGTGCGCAGCAGGATTTCCCTTTCCGCCGGCGTCAAGTTTTCATCTTCCAGCAAAGATTGGACCATGATACTAAGGAAGGAGTTACGGTAAATGTTCTCAACTGCGCTGCGTGTATTGTCGTCCCTTAAAAGCATTTGCAAATAACTGGTAGCGGCCGTAATCCTGTCCACCAACGGAGCTGAAGCCTCCATATCTCCCCTGATGCCAAAACCCGTCCAAATTTTAGAATGCTCGCGGGCCTGTCTTAAAATGCGCTCTAAATTTTCCTCATCAGTGACGTCCAATTTACGGCCGTAAGAACCTGTGGTGCGTTTAACGCGGTTGTTGCCGTGGGTCAAATTATCGTAGGTGAGCTCTTCCGGAAAGGCTATGATGCTATCAAAAGGACCTGGGAAGGTGTATTGCTTGACGGCCAAAGGCATGGCGATGATGATATGCACCTCACCCCTCTTTTCAAGGCCTTCTTCCGCTTGGGCGATGATCTCCTCGATCTTGTCAGAATTACTGCCGTTGATGATATGTATGACTGCTCCGGGGAAAAGAGGACGGAGGACCCCTTCCAAGTCATCTAATCGCTTCTTGCTCGGGGCCACGATTAAAACATTTCTCTTTAAACCATGCCCTTCTTCACCTTCAGGAATGCCTTCGCCATTGGCAGCTTCTTGGGTCAGCTTGATCACATTCTGAAGGGCGGCAAACTCATTGGGAGAGGACACTATCTCAATGTCGCCCTGCCCCTGAAAATCACTTTGATCCAGGACGACTATTTTCTTGACGCCCATTTTACCGAACAATAATCCTTCCATCTCATCAATGTTCGCGGAAACACCGGAGCTATGGTTCGCGTAAAAGACGGTTTGAATGGGATTTTCAAAAGTGGCTGCCCCTGAGATGAGCAAATTATTTAAATCTATGGGATCATCAGGATGGGCATCATTATACTTTTTCGCCTGGGCCCAGTAGAAGACCAGGTTCTCCGGGAGCATGTTCTTCTGTACTTCACCGCCGGAGGCCACAGGGGCCAGGGTCTTTACCTTGCCCTCTTCATCAAACACAGGCGCCATGGCATCACCCAATCGGGTAAACTCGCTGCGGACAATCTCATAGACGATCTTGGCCTCTACCCTGCCTCCTTCTTCCGTCTCAAATTTCGTGTAAAACTTCCTTGAAATGGCGAATTTGCGCTGGCCAGGCAATGACGCATTGCTCTCTTGTGCATAAATCACAAATTGACCTTTTTCCTGGCGATCTAAAAAATCTTCTGCGGAAACAGCTAGAGCAGGATGATCAAATGTGCCCTCGTCACTGAATAGATGTTCTGCAATGCCTGTTTTGTGGACATCCTTATAAACTTTTTCTAATTTTGCGCCTTCGGTCTTCGCGATATAGCTTTCCCCAAAAGGCATGTCTTCCGCGTGGATGAAGGTCGTATCATTATTGGCGATAGCGTCCACCTCGTCGAAAAGCGATTTGCTGCTGAGGCCCTCATGGCTGTCCATGCCACGGTTGATCCCCTCATGCCAGTTGAAGAACCGGCTGTATTGACCACGCATATGCCCCCAAGTCTTTACAGAACTGACAATAATATTATGCGGATCATTAAGGGCATCGGATATCTCATCAGCTATTTTCCTGGCTGCCTCAGGATCGCCTTCCTTGATCTTGGTCAAGTATTTATCAACAAGTTTATCCAAACTGACCAATTTTAAACGGTTTGAGGAAGTCCCTGCCACCATCGTTTCATAAGAGGCGGTAAATCCATTAGGAGGCAGGGTGCTGACAAACACTTCTGCCGCGCTCGGCGTAGTTGTCAAAATATGCGTAAATCGGCCCCGGGAAGCGCTGATTTCTGAAGCAGCCACAAGGGACCATGTTTTCCCTGAAGCATTAGGCGCAATGGCAATGGTCTCTTCTTTATCTATAAGCAGCTGGGCAAGTGGAAGCTGGTAAACCCTAAATGGCCCTTCCATATACTGCTCATATCGCCTGGCAAGGTCACTTACCTCTGGAGAAATATCAATTTGTCTTCTCATTTCCCTGCCACCTGAAGGACCAATGATTGTCATTTCATCCGGAAGATTCACTGTTTGGACAGGCATTGTTGGGGCAGACATTGCAGAATCTTCCTCTGGGACAGGCAAAAGAGTTTGTCGGTCATTGGCAGTTTCCAATGGAGGACTGGCGGCGTCTGGTACTTCTGCACCGGCGATTTTGGTTTCATCGGCTTGGGCATATTCAGGAGGCAGGTCGCCGTTCGCATCAGATTTCATGGCTAGATCAAGGCTGGCGCTGAACGGCATCAACTTAATGGATGGCATGTTGCCGGGCTGCTGCATCTCAGGAGCTTCCTGAGGTGTTAGCGGGTTTTCGTTTTCTTCCCCGGAACTACTACTGCCATTCATAATATCGTCAACCATCTTCTCAGATTGTTCAACAATTGCTCGCGGTGGCAGGTAATCGCCATGTACCTCACCCTTTTCAGTGGTCAAGTCTACTTCTATTAATTGGGCAAGGTCCTGCCGACGGATTTTGCTTTGGCGCAATTCCCCAGCAATGCCCTTTTGCCTGAAGTAAGCAATTATTTTAGTCCCTATCAAACCAACCTTCTTGAAAGCAGCACGGACCAGGTTCCTGACAGCACGCATGTTGGTCCTGTCATCATCATCCGGATCTATGCCATTTTGGGCCATGGCTACATCTACATCATATCCATTTTTATTTCGATAAAGAGCATAAGGAATCATGGCTTTATCGCCGTGATAATGCCCTAATTGGAAGGTAAGCTCAACAAGGTCTTGCAAATTCAGCTCCGTGGTGCTTACCATCGCTGCTGACACACGGGTGGAAGAACCGACCTGATTGTCAGGTGTAAGGGGCCTATTTATTGTCAATGCGAGCCTGTTTTCTGAAGCAATCCTTGAATTGTAACGATTTTGTGCGGCGACTACAGCAGGGTCGAAGGTATCGAAATGATTTAAAACATATAGACGTTCTTCAGTATTATTAGGTATTTCCCCGATGTCATCCCTGGCCAAATGTAAACGGAACCCTTTAGCGAGGCCCATGAGCTGGGCTGGGTCATTGGCAGCTTTCAATAGATAATTTTGATACGCTTGGGGAATGTCTTTACCATTAGCGAGAAGGGCAGTATGAGCCGGATGCAACTCCACGCGAACTTGATGATGCGCCAAAACAGGAGCAACAAGGCGAGGTATGACTGGTTTTACGACAGGCGCTGTCAGAGGTGCGTGTACTTGAGTTTTAGGCTCATGCGCAGTCCTTTTTAAGGCATCCAGACCATAAGAAATTTCAGTAAACCCAATAGTAGGCAAGAAGACCGACAATTCTCCAACAACTCCCTGATAAATGATTCTTGGGATTTCAGCCATAGACCGTTGCGCGGTTTTATGATTGGCATGCTCAATCCGGCCTTGATTGTGCGCAAGAGCGGCAGCTGAGGAAACCTTGGCCTTTCCAGCCATCATTTTCTTTTCTCCTATGGCTTCCTCAAATAATGCCGTGCCCTTGACCTTATCATTCATATACAGCTCTGCGAGTTCAAGCAAGGTCTCACGTGCGATTTTGACTTCCTGGCCGCGTTGTTTCACCCGGACTTGATATGCTGTGCCCAGATAATTCTTGACATCTCCCTCGGAAAGGCTGCGCAAAAGATTGCCAATATATTCCCGGGCGGTTGTCCAGCTCCCTAAAGTACTGCCAGGGTCGAAATCATTGGGAACAGGCTCAAATATATAGATAGGTTCCCCCAAGTTCTCGAAGAGCAAAATCATGGCTGTTTTAAACCCGTATTTCTTGATCCAGAATTTAAAGAGGATCAACCCATCATCGCTGTCGATGTCCATCGTCGAGGCATTGTCAACGGTTTCAGACTTGACCGCTGTTGAAGAACCCACATTATTGGGGTTCTCTGCCATCAAAGCCGAATCGCGGTCGACGACAGGGGGCAGCATGACGAGATCAGTAAGTCTTCTGTTCTTTGTGGAGATATTTGTCCTTGAAGAGTTTCCAGATGGTCTTCTATTCACAGAATTGCGGCGCATCCTCTTTCTTGGTGTCTTTCTTAAAGAACCTGCCAATTGCAAAGAAGAAAACCAAAGGGCCGCCCATAGTAATGCTGGTCTTCCTTCACTGGACGAATTGTTCGCAGCCATCGTGACCGGCAGCCTCGCCGCAAGCTGATTTTTGGATACATAATCTAACGTTAATGGAGGATTTCTTTCAGACAAAAATTGACGTAAGATTTCTGTCCTTTCTTTCGCCTCTTGAGGTCCAAAAATAAGACTCAATCTCCCTTCAACAAGTTTATAAAAATCTTCCTTCTCTTCAGGCTTCAGATTCCGTAAAAGCCGCGCGTTCCAGCCAGACCGTATTTTCTTAACTTGTTTGGCATATCTTGTCCCCTTAAGCCATTTTGCTGCTACCGGATAACGTCCATTATTGATTGCATCATTAATTTTGTGAAATAAATATGGTTTTGTATTGTAACCAAAATCTGAAAGGAAAAGGTATTGATCAGCCGTAAGGCTGGACAATCTGGTGGCTGGATAAAGCAGATTTAATTTTGATAAAACTGATTCAAGATGCTGTTTCACAATCTCCTCGCCATGGGCAGGCGTATGTGCCCCACGCATATATTGAAGGAATAAAGGACCTGTAAGCCCTGGGCCAGCGGTGTCGACATCATGAGCGCCGTCCCGGATAGATAACGGAACTATCACCCCCCAAGCATCCGCAGGATACTTCTTTAGCAGCATGTCTCTTTTTTTGGGATCTGTTAAGGGCTGTGGATATAAGGTCCCTTGTTTTACTTTAAAATAACCATGACTGCTCAGCCAATCAAAAATCTCGGCGCCATGGGGCGGAAGATTATCCACAAAATACTTTTTCGAAATAGTCCCTAAACCGTTTTGACCGATCTTGTCAATATACGGGCCTGTGAACCCTTCATTGCTCAATATGTAATTCACCGCTGCCTGTAAGGCCTTCTCATTAACAATGATCCCATTGGACAGTGCGACCACATTTGTCTGAGGCGGATGGTTTACTACCTCCATCGGGACAGGATTGGTGCTTTTCTTCCCGCCTTGACCCCACAATAGCAACCCAAGTCCCAAAGTACTTGCTCCCCAAGCGGCTGTTTTGCGTCTTTTGCTTGCCGCCCTTGAAGTTGCGGTCATGGCATGGTCGTGCAAATGATTGATTTGGTTTAAATAATCAACAATGTCTTCATCACTTAAATCAGAATTATTTATCCTTATTATTTCATACAAAGCAACTTGGGCTAACTTCTCTGTGTCCGTGGCTTTTTCTGCATCAATGCCTACATGCTCCATGGTGCTTTTCAAATCGACTCTTCCTAATTCTTCAATCGGAGTAAGATAAAGTTCGACTTGTTTAGTGGAACCATTTTTCTTGGCTCTCCCCAATAGGACCATGGACGACAATTGTTCTTTGGCGGTTTGATGTAAACTGGGAGGTAATTCTTGACCGGGTGATTTTAAATATTCATCAACACTCTCAGGCTTTGTCTTAAAAAGAATTATGCCATTATTCCCGAGCAAACTTTCCAGGTCTTCAATCGGCTTGCCTATCTCAATTTCTTTAAATATATCTGAATCCTTAGGGATGTCTTCCAATTTCTGTCTTGCTAAATCAACAGCTTTCCACTCTTCAGATTCCGGTGTTGCCGGCCTGGGATCAAGAAGCCTGCTATTATCCTCAATTACATAATCTTCAAATTTCAATTTTGCTAAGTTGATTTTCTCATTTATCTTATTTAATGTGCTTTCCAAAGCGCGCGGACTGACATTACGAATGATCCTAGTCTCCCCTTGCAGCACCTCTGCATTACCTAATTCCGTAAAGCCGAGTCCTTTTAAAGTTTCTTCCGGCCCGGAAATATCCATCCGTCTTTCAATATATACTATATCATTGACCTTTCCACGCTGATGGACCACAACACCTTCCACTCCTATTGATTTCTGTCCGATTTCATAAGCACCATCATGGTCAAGAACGTGGATGCCATCTTCCAGATTAACGGCTATAGGAGCAGTGCCGCGGTAAATGACCCCATAGTTACCCATGTTTTTATAGGTGTCCCCTTTTCTTATTTCGAGCCCTCCCACTTGCTGGGCTGTAGTAAATGACTGGTTTTCAGGGACCCGTTTTCCGGCTTCAAAATCCAGGCGGTCAGTTTGCTGCATGATGACATTTTCTGTCTTGGGCTGGCCATCTTCCACGAACTTGAATTCTCTCGGAATGTCATAGCTGATGTAAGGCAGTCCTTGCTGGGGATAGTGGATTTCATGTGTTTGCTGGTTTCCTTGAGCATCACTAAGGACAATATGCGTGGGCCGCGCACCCGGTTCATCAGGATTCCCGCCTTTATATACTAAGGAAGCGCGAAATTCCTTAAGCCGTTTTTCTTTCAGCGCCTTGGTCCGTTCTTCTGCGGCAAGGACTTCTCTTTGCATGGCTTGCAAGGCGGGT
>CAYZLU010000038.1:0-11469 GCA_964479285.1 uncultured Planctomycetales bacterium
CACCTCTTGCATACTCCGTTTTCTTATAACTTAATCCCCAAATCCATAATAAACGTTCATCAGAAGGCACATCATCACTCTTTACAGAGGTCGATCCTGAGAAATCAAACGGAACCCAATGATTGGGATCGAAGTCTTGCATAACAGCTAATTCTCCATTGGGTAATCTTTTTAACTTATTTTCCTTTGCATATTCTACTGCTCGGGATTTCAAAGCTTTATAATCAATCCCTTTCCCGTTAGGATGTTTGTTTACCACACTAATACCGACTTCTTTATTTTGTCTGAAAAATTTGACATCAATTTCCCCATATCCTTGTTCGTCCAGAGCATTTTCAATAATATGTCTTAAAGCTTCCCCCACAAAATCAACATCTCGAGAAACAATTACCTGACAATCGTTTTCCGAATCTTCAGCTATCCTGAACCGAGACTTATCTAATTTAGGACGAGAACCAAATCTTCCGATTTCTTTAAAAGCAGACTCAAAAATATCTTTGACATGCGCTGTCACCGGTATATTTGTTTCCGTAATTCTTTCTTCATTTTCATTATATGCTCTTGAGGCGCCATCTTCAACGTGTTGAGGACCAATCTCTGTCCTCCATATTGCAGGTTCTCCATTTACTTTTAATCTCGACAAGGAAAAACCAACTTTGTACAAGGTAGACTTTATGAGGGGGACCAATCTTGAAAGCATCGCCTGATCCTCTCCTATTTTCAATATTTCATTCACATTATATAAAGCTTCCCCTCCGGAAAAATATTTCCTTGAAACCATTTGTTTAGTTACAGGGTCTAGCTCTTCATTGATGTAATTATAGGCGCCTTTTTTAAAGGCCTGGAGATAGCGTTGGTAAATCAATTCCGTATCATTGGGAAAGGTTTTTGCGATCATGTTCCTAGGGTTTTTGCCTTGAACACGCATCCTGTCAGATATCACTGGAATGATGCTTTGATCATACCCTACACCGGCCACTTTTCTCCTATCATCATACACTTCCGCTAAAATGCTGTACTTGATTTTCTTTTTATACCAAGTCGCGAGAATGAGCGAATTATAAACTTGCCGTAATTTGGCGAAATTTTTGTCTTCATTGACTTCCTTAATCAATTCGGGGATGACTATCTCGCGCATGATTTGAGAACCTAGTGTGCCCGCTGCAGCGACTAGGGCCCCGCCCGTTTGGTGTTGGTTTTTCTCCAAGGCCAAATAATCCTGCTCAAGCATGACCCTTAAACTGCTTTCCACCAAATAGGCTGTACCTGCTTTGGCATTCTCATAAACAACAGCTTTATCAGGAACAATCCAGACCTTATTAAACGTATTTACTGGAATGTTCGTCGTCCCATAACGTTTAATTGCTTCTTCGTAAGTTCGTTTCCAGAACTTTCTACCTACCTCACCTTCGGGATAAATTAGAGATGCTGTTATTTGCTTTAGCATATAGTCTTCAGCCAATAAATCCCGGCCCATTTCCGTTAAACCAAAAGATGTGGGGATGATGCGGTCTTTCTCATAAGGACTAAGATTGACCCATAGATCTTTTTCAGGGATGGTTAAAGAGGCAAGAAAATATTTAATCAAACGCTTAGTTTCAATCCTTAATTGTTCTTGTTGAGAATTCTTGGTTGACCTGGCACTATCGCCCTGGTCTAAAATGAAATCAAATCGGAATGGGTTATCAGGATAGATCTTAATGCCTTTAAATATTGGAGGTTCAAGGGGTGGGCTTAAATGGACCATGACCCCGGGAGCAGGTAAACGCAGCACCTGGCCTCCTGCCGACTGGGCATAGGCTGGAGATTTTATAGAAGCACTGAAAAAAGAGACTAAAATAACTACAGAAACAGCCCTGCGCAATGGTGTCATATTTCCCTCATTTCCACCTACTTAAGGTAAGTATGGCATATTTTATGGCCAGAAACAAGTTTGTGGAAAGCGCTTAGGAAAGCGTTTTCCGACGGAAAAGTCTAAGGATAAATAAATTGGATGGGCGTTTGTACATCAGGGTGCAGGCTTTTATGCACGGGGCAGCTATGGGCCGCGGCTTCAAGGGCCGCACGCTCATCTTGGGGAATGCCAGGGGCCATGTGAAGAGTCACCGTAATACTACCGATACGCCGCAGGGGAGCGGTGACCATTTCCTTGCCGACCTCAACCGTGGTCCCTTTAAGATCAACATTATGTTTTGCGGCCGCAATGCCCATGATGGTGAGCATGCAGGAGCCAAGGGCAGCAGCCACCAAATCCGTCGGGGAAAAGGCTTCACCTTTGCCCATATTATCTTTTGGCGCGTCTGTACAAATGACAGTACCTGAAGGCCCATGGGTCAACGTGCAACGTAGTTGACCTTCGTAAATGATGTTCATTTTAACCATGTGGACACTCCTTAAACATTAATGGACCGGTTCAACGATAATGCCTTTTTTAATATATAGAGGCCTCACAAACCCTCTAAGTTTGGGCAGCTGAAAAGCAAATGCTATGGCAGCTATGATACAAAAAAATCCACCCCCTAACAAGGTATTATCCGCACCTATTTTGGCGGCCAAAACACCTGAAAACAGACTGCCGAAGGGTGACAGGCCCATAAAAGCCATGGTATAGAAACTCATCACACGTCCGCGCTTGTCTTCTTCGACAATGGTCTGCAGGATGATATTGGAGGACGCCATTTGTACCATCATACCGAACCCAGAAAATAATAGTACCGGCATGGCAACCATCAACATAGATGTACGGGAAAAAATAATGACCCCGCTGCCAAAAATGGCGGCTGTCCATGTGATGACCCTACCTAAACCTAAAACATTACGGCGCCCGGCCAAATAGATGGCCCCTGTCAGTGCGCCCAGACCGGAAGCAGCCATCAGTATTCCCAGGGTCCTTGAACCCCCGTGAAAAATATCCCTGGCAAAAACCGGCATCAAGGCCTGGACACCCCCGGAAACCATGCTGATCACCGCCAAAAGCATTAAAATGGTCCGTATGGGCATAAAATTATACGCGTAAGAAAACCCTTCTTTGAGTTGAATAATTACTGGTTCCCGATGACGGCTTGAATGCTCCCAACGAGGCAAGGCCATCATCACTAAAGATAACAGCACTGCGATATAACTCAATGCATTGACCAGAAAACATGTGCCCTCCCCGAACAAGGCGATCAAAATACCTCCGATGGAAGGTCCTATGAGCCTCGCGGCATTGACCATGGAAGAATTAAGCGCAATGGCATTGCTCAAATCTTCCCTGTCATTGATCATGTCCACGGTAAAAGACTGGCGTACCGGAATATCAAAAGCATTGACAGCACCTAAAAATAAACTCAAAAGAATAATGTGCCATACAGCAAGAATGTGCGTCGCGTAAAGCAGGAAAAGCACCATCGCCTGCAGCATGGCCAGGGACTGGGTGATGAGTAAAAGACGGTGGCGATGATGGCGGTCAGCGATCACCCCAGCCAAAGGGGCCAGAAGAAAGGTGGATATTTGGCTTGAGAAACCGACCAATCCCAACAGAAACGCGGAATTAGTCATGCGATAGACCAGCCAGCTGACTGCGATCTGCTGCATCCAGGTGCCGACCAGTGAAATGCCCTGCCCCACAAAAAAAAGGCGGTAATTTTTATGGCGCAGCGCGCGAAAAACTGTTTTAATGTTCATAATTAAATCACATTAACATATCAAGGAATTATGCCAAGCAAAATTTCATCTCATCCATTTGCTGCTGCCCTAAAAAACCCCGATATCCGCTTTTTTATCGGCTCCGTCGGATTCTTTACTTTGGGCAGCAGGGCCCTGGCCGTGGTCATTGGTTTTCAAATCTATAAAATCACCCACAGCGCCATGTGCCTGGGATGGCTGGGACTGGTCGAAGCCGTCCCGGCCCTTTCACTGGTCTTGATCGGGGGTTATGTGGCAGACCATTTTAGCCGGCGTAAAATCCTCCTGATAACCAGGGCATCGTCTTGTATTTGCGGCTTGGCCCTGGCCGCTTTATCCTCGCAAAATTATGCCCACTCTTTGATCGGCCTTTACTCTGTCATTTTCGTAGCGGGCATTGCCCGCGGTTTTGCGGACCCTGCCAACACCGCCTTTGAGGCCCAGGTAGTACCAAAAACGATGACCGCCCACGCATCGTCGTGGATCGGCAGCGCCTGGGTTGGATGTTCCATCATTGTGCCTGCCATCATTGGTTTTGTTTTTGATGCCTGGGGTGCTTGCGGCAGTTATCTTCTGATCACAGGGTTCTTTGTCCTTTCCTGGATTTCAACCTTAGCTATTGGCCCCAAACCCCAGATCATGCCGCAGAATAAAGAACCATTATTAAAAAGCATTTCTTCAGGCTGGCATTTTGTGTTGAGCCAGCAGCCACTCTGGGGTGCCATGGCCCTGGATTTGATTGCCGTGCTTTTTGGAGGGGTGATCGCCCTTTTGCCCATTTTTGCAAGTGATATCCTGCACGTCGGAGCCAAAGGCTTAGGATTACTGAATGCTGCCACATCGGTGGGCGCTTTGAGTGCAATGCTTTATGCCACCAAATATCCCCCCATAGCCCATGCCGGACGCAATTTGCTTATGACCGTCGCTGGGTTTGGCGTGAGTATCCTTATCTTTGGTTTCTCCCAGAATTTCCTGCTATCACTGGCAGCTCTCGCTTTAAGCGGCGTGTTTGACGGGGTCAGCATGGTCATACGACGCTCGATGGTCAGGCTCCTGTCCCCTGATGACATGCGTGGGCGGATCAGTGCGGTGAGTTGGATATTTATTTGTTCTTCCAATGAATTGGGCGCATTTGAAAGCGGCATGGTGGCGGCCGCCATCGGGACCATTCCCTGTGTGGCTGTTGGTGGTGTCATTACATTAGCGGTGGTGGGAATCACCGCCTGCATCGCCCCGCAACTGCGCAAGCTGCGCTTTGACCCGCATACCATGGAGCGGATTCATCTACCGTAGTCATCCCCGGCAAAAGAACCATCTGTTTTCTTTTTAACATCTTGCCCGATAAAAATACTATCGCTTGGTGTTGGTGTGTTGTCTTGCGCAAAAGGTGCGACCGTTGCCCCTCCAACCTGCTCTTGATAACTGCTGCCGGCAAAATAATTATATTGCGACTTCATTGTGTTTGCCCCGACAAACCCGTTATCTGTCTGCTGATGGACATCTTGCCCAGCAAAAGAATCATCGACCATGCTGTTAGAAATATCCCCAACGAAGGAACTATTAATGGGTTTGGGAGGGTCATCCCCGACAAAAGAACCGTCTGTCTTTCTCGAGACTTCATCAGCAAAGACTTTATGGCCCAAACTGAAAAATATCAAGGTTAGCCATAAATATTTTGTCATTACTTTAAAATACCGTCGTTCGGACATATTTATCATTTAGCTATCCCTTCAGCTTTGTCAATACCCCGGCAAGATCACGACCCAGCGCCTCGATGCTGGTTTGTTGCTTGGGGTCTTTGAGTTTTCCATCCGGGCCAAAGGCTTCGTGGGCCTTGGGGATGGCCACCTGGTCTGGAAGGACGATAACGCGCATATTGGAAAGAAGGGAACGCACAGTGACCAAGCTGCGCAGGCCGCCAAGGGCACCTGGAGAAGCACTCATGAGGGTAACCACCTTACCTGCAAAACAATCCTTGGACGCTTCGCCAGGTACCGGGCGAGAGGCCCAATCAATGGTGTTCTTTAAAACACCGCTGATGCTGCTGTTGTATTCCGGTGCGGATATTAAAAGCCCGTCATGGGCCAGGAGCATGTCCTTAAATTTCTTCGCATTCTCCGGGACCCCCTGCTCCGCTTCCAAGTCCCCGTCGTAAAGCGGCATGGGGAAGTCTTTTAAATCCAAACAGGTCACTTGCGCTCCAGCGCTACGGGCCGCGTCCGCAGCGATTTTAACCAGCTTTTTGTTAAAAGATTCTCTGCGCGTACTGCCAGCGAAAGCCAGGATTTTGGGTGTGTAGGGCATGTTTACCTCCGTTGTTTTCGTTACTTTACCTCCATTGCTGTAGGGGCCAAGCTTGTCTTGGCCCGTTACATCGGGAGGACACAAGATCCGCCCCTATGCATAGGCTGAAATTAATTAACCAAAAGTGAAGGCGTAGACCATTGTTCCTTCGTTTGGAAATTCCAGGCGAAGGGTGTGGATTTCGACCGCACCTTTGAGATCAATGACATCATAAAGACGCTGATTGTCTAAAATAATATCATCCACCGGCTTTCCGTCCATCAACACTTTAATCTTGTCTCCCGCATGCGACGGACCAATCACCAGGAACACCTTGCTGGCCTTAAACTTTAAATCCAATACTGCATCTGGGCCTGATCTGGCGAATTGGGCTTGCACGTTCCAGGTACCTTGATAGGCAAAATAATTAAGCAAGATTTCTTTAGGTAAGGTAAAAACCTGGTCACCTTTCAAAATATTCTCAGGTGAAGCAAAACGCTGTAAGCGATGGGTACCCAAATATGTTTCAGGGGTGAGATCATACCGGGGTGTCTGGTCCTTAACAGGACTTAAATCACCTTCAATTGTATGCCCATTTTCTTTTAAAAGAGCACGAATCGCTTCTTCCATGTGGTCATAGCCGCCCTCGCCAAAATGGGTCCGCCGGATATGCCCCCTGACATCTATCAAATATTCCGCGGGCCAATAATGGTTCTGGTAATTCTTCCAGGTTTGATAATCATTGTCTTGGGCCACCGGGTACATTATATTGAATTGTTTAATGGCATTCACGACATTTTGGGTCTCACGTTCAAAAGCAAATTCCGGTGTATGAACGCCCACGATCACCAGCCCGTCATTTTTATAACGTTCATACCAGGCGGTCAAATGCGGCAGGGTGCGCACACAATTGATGCAACTGTATGTCCAGAAATCGACTAAAACAGTCTTACCACGCAAGATTTGCAGGGACAGGGGTGCTGATACGTTAAGCCATGGGGCAATGCCGGAAAATTCAGGGGCCATTCCCCCATCAGACAATAATCTTTGATTGTCCTCGGTAATGGCCTGTTCTTTACGCCCGGCCAGATTGTCCAACTCCTTTTGCAAGTGGCCATTGTTTTCGAACTGCCCCAAAAAACGGCTATAGCCGGGAAAAAGATCGAGGACCTTGGCCTGGATCACTTTATCATAATTGGTATAAATCAAAATGGACGTGACGATCATGATAAGTCCAAAACCCTGCTGGATCAGTCCAGTATACTTATTGACTGCGCGCATTTTCTTGAACAACCCTGCGCTGAACGAAGAAAATATATATAACGGGACCCCTAAACCCAAAACATAGGCCAGAGTTATGGCCACGACCTTGATGTTGACGGATTGTGTCGCAGACAAGGCCGCGATGGTCGCTAAAATAGGGCCGGCGCAGGGCGCCCACACCAATCCTAATGAAAAACCAGTGACCAATCCCGCGCCCAATCCACTGCCCTCATTTTTAAATCTCGATTGCAAAGGGCCCAATAGATTATTAATCAAAACTTCAAATCTAGCACCTAAGGAGGGAATCAGCATAGACAAACCAAGCAAGCCTATAATGACCGTGGCCGCCAGGCGTAAACTGTTGGGATCAATCGGAAATATTTTGACGATGTAGGAAATAAACAGCGTGAAGATGGTAAAGCTCGTCATAACGCCAAGGGTGATCCCCAGTGATTTTCTTTTGCCTCCACCGGATGACGCGGAGAAAACAATGGGCAAAAGCGGCCAAATGCAGGGCGCCAAAATAGTGATAAATCCAGCTAGAAAGGAAAAAACAAGAAGTGTAAACACCTGTCCCTCCGAAACATTTGTCACCCTCGAATGTTTTAGTCGAGGGTCCAGAAATTGTGCGAAGACCTCTGGATCCCCGACACAAGCATTCGGGGATGACATAAATAATTTAACTATCCCCCAGTAGCAAAACCCGGGTATAAGGTCATTCCACCATCACAGAAAATAGTTGTTCCAGTGACATAATCAGAATAATCAGAAGCCAGCCACACGGCCACATGAGCAATGTCCTCAGGTACGCCCACCCGCTGATAAGGAATCAAGGTCAAAAGCGCTTTTTCCGCTTGAGGTGTGGCCCAGGCGTCATGGTTGATGGGTGTCTTGATGGCCCCAGGGCCGATGCTGTTGACCCTGATGCGGTAAGGGGCAACTTCCTGGGCTATGCTTTTCATCAGCTGCATGATCCCGCCTTTGGATGAGGCATAGTTGACATGCCCACCCCACGGGATCACCTCATGGACAGAGCTCATGCAGATAATTTTACCGGCGGCACAGGAGACGGACTCAACCACTCCCCTCCTTTTAAACTCTTTGACTGCTTCTCTGGCACAAAGGAATTGCCCGGTCAGATTGACATCAATGACAGCCTGCCATTGGGCCAGGGTCATCTGGTCAATGGGCGCGTCCCTTTGAATGCCGGCATTGTTGACTAAAATATCAATAGTACCGAATTCTTTAAGCATGGCTGCATACATGGCCTGGACTTGAAGTTCCTTGGACACATCGGCCTGAAAGCCCATGGCCTCGCTGCCATAACCCTTGATCTCCTTGATCATCTGGTCAACAGTGCCATCATCAGCCACATAATTGATGAGCACCGATGCTCCTGCGTGGCCCAGCGCCAAAGCGACTGCCTTGCCAATGCCGGAGTTGGCACCAGTGACCAACGCCTTCTGCCCTTTTAGAATTTTGTTAACATCCATCCTGGGCATGCACGGTTTGGGATAGTCTTTTTTGTGGTAGATATTGCGTACCATGAGGCCTCCTTAAATTAACATAAAAAATTTGTCACCCCCGAATGCTTTAATCGGGGGTCCAGAGTTTTGTGCTCGTCCTGGATTCCCGACGAACAACTGTGAGTGTCCGGTTTGAGGACCAGAAGCATTCGGGAATGACAGTGGGTTCTAACCAAATCCCTTATATTCCCCCTGCTGCTGGATGAGCTTGGCCACGAGGGCTGTCCATCCGGCTTGATGCGATGCGCCGAGGCCAGCGCCGTTGTTACCGTTAAAATATTCAAAAAAGGAAATATAGTCTTTCCAATTTGGGTCACTCTGAAATTTTTCAATAGTCCCGTACATGGGCCGGTGCCCTTGCGCGTCCGTGACAAAAATATTGATCAGGCGATGGGAAAGCTGGGAGGCCACTTCCCATAAATTCAAAAATTTGCCCGAACGGGTGGGGAATTCCACCTTGTAATCATCCCCCAAATAATAATGGAATTTTTGCAAGGATTCAATGAGCAAATAATTGACCGGAAACCACACTGGCCCGCGCCAGTTAGAATTACCACCGAAAAGTCCGCTGGTCGACTCTGCCGGTTCGTAATCCACCCCGTAGGTCTGGCCATTTAAAGAAAAAGTATACGGCTTTCCGTCATAGGCCTTGGAAAGTGAACGGACCCCGTAAGGGCTCAAAAATTCTGCTTCATCTAACACTTTTTGCAAGATACGTTTGAGTTTATCACGGTCAACAATAGACAAAAGCCTCCGGTCCTCCTGGCCCAACATTTCCATACAAGTGACATTGTTCGTCAAATCAGGCCGGTGCTTCATAAACCATTCCACGCGCTCTTTAAAATTGGGCAGCGCGTCCCACACCTTAGAATCAATGGTCTCGACGGCAAAAAGCGGCAAGATACCCACCATGGAACGCACTTTTAAGGGGAAATGTTGACCATCAGGCAGGCGTAAAATATCATAAAAAAAACCATCAGCTTCATCCCACATATTGATCTCATTGGGACCAATGCGGTTCATGGCCGCGGCAATATATAAAAAATGCACGTAAAATTTGCTGGCAATGTCCTCATACGAGGGATCATCCGGGGCCAATTCCAAGGCAATGGCCAGCATATTCAAACAATACATGGCCATCCAGCTGGTACTGTCCGCCTGCTCCATGCGCCCGCCGGTGGGCAATTCCGTGCGGTTAAAAACACCGATATTATCAAACCCTAAAAAACCGCCCTGGAAAATATTATTACCGTCGGAATCTTCCTGGTTGATCCACCAGGTGAAATTCATGAGCAGTTTCTGGAACACACGTTCTAAAAATAATTTATCACCCTGGCCATGCATCCGCTTATCAATGCGATAAACACGAAGTGCCGCCCAGGCCTGAACCGGCGGATTAACGTCGCTGAAATTCCACTCATAGGCCGGGATTTGGCCATTGGGATGCATATACCATTCGCGCGTGAGTTTAATCAATTGCTGTTTGGCAAATTCAGGGTCAATGATGGCTAAAGGAATGGTATGAAAGCCTAAATCCCAGGAAGCAAACCACGGATACTCCCATTTATCCGGCATGGAAATGACGCCCTCACTGTAAAGATGCTGCCAAGTGCTATTGCGTCCGGTCTTGAGGTTCTCTGGCGGAGGCGGCTGGGCCGGGTCTCCATTAAGCCAGTCTTCGACAATGTAATGATAAAACTGCTTGTTCCATAAAAGAGAAGAAAATGCCTGGCGCTGGATATAACGCATGGGACCAGGAAGGTCAAAAGGACATGCCTTACGATAAAATTCATCAGCTTCTTTTTGCCGTGCCTCAAAAATATCGTCAAAACTTTTGCCAAAGGGGTCTTTTAAATCTTTGACATTGGCCAGACGCAAATGGATGTTTTGGGTAGCACCCGCCGGTATTTTAAAAGTATAATGCGCGGACATTTTTGTCCCGGTTTGTGCCGGATTAATGGCTTCCTTGACACCTGAAACTACATATTCATGAATAGCGTCTTTAACATAGGGCGAAGCATTGGGCACACCAAAGATTTTTTGGGTATCTGTGTCATTGTCCGTAAAAAGTAGTTCTCCAGCGCCTTGGCAATAAAGGAAATAATCTCCTAGCTCGGAATGAGACGCTTTAATAATGCTGATAGCTGTATTTGGATCCCCGACGAACAACTGTGAGTGTCCGGTATGAGGACTTAGAGCATTCGGGGATGACATACTTTTATTATCATTTGGGGATCCAGAGATTACAGACAATGCAGGTCTTTTCGAATTGTTCCAACTCCAGGTATTGCGAAACCAAAGTGTCGGTAAAAGATGAATGCTGGCTTCCTGCGCTGCGCGATTAGTTACACTGATACGCACCAAAATATCTTCCGGTGAATTTTTGGCATATTCGGTGGTGATGTCAAAATAACGATTTTCATCAAAAATACCGGTGTCCAAAAGTTCGTACTCAGGATCTTGCCTGGTACGGCGCTGGTTTTCATCCAAAAGCTTTTGATACGGAAAAGCTTGTTGAGGATACTTATACAACAGCTTCATGTAAGAATGCGTCGGTGTATTATCGAGATAAAAATAATATTCTTTAACGTCCTCACCGTGATTGCCTTCTTTACCGCTTAGGCCGTACAGCCTTTCTTTCAAAAAAGGATCAACACCATTCCAAAACACAGGCGCGAAACACAAAAACTGATGATGGTCACAGATCCCGGCAATACTGTCCTCACCCCAA
>CAYZLU010000039.1:0-11443 GCA_964479285.1 uncultured Planctomycetales bacterium
ATGCGCGGGGTTGATAAATTTGATCCGGAAAAAGGTTTTAGATTTTCAACGTACGCGGCATGGTGGATCAAACAAGGGATTTCCAGGGCGATCATAGACCAGGGTAAAATGATCCGTGTCCCTGTATATTTGAATGAAGAAATCCAGAAATACCGTAAGGTCGTTGATAAACTGACACAATCCTTGCGCCGACGTCCCACCACCGCAGAAATAGCCAAACAACTTAAGCTTACCATGGAAAAGGTCCGAGAATTAGATGGGGCCATTACCAAGATGTCAAGCCTCGATGCCCCATTAGGTGAAGATGGTGAAGGCCAAATGCTGGATGTCTTGGAAGATGAGAACATGGCTGCACCTGACGAGTCAGTGGCAAATTTTCTCAATAAAGAGCGTGCCCAGGCCATCCTTAAAGGTTTGGACGCACGCGAAAAAACGATCATTGAAATGCGTTTCGGCCTTAAAGATGGCCAACAGCCGCATACATTGGCACAGATCGCTAAAAAATTGGGGATTTCCAGGGAACGTGTGCGCCAAATCGAAGATTTGACCATGGATAAAATGAAAAAGATATTGAATGAACATGGACAATAGCAGGAAACTTATGGCTGTTAAGCGTAAACCGATTTATGTTTTGATCCTTCCCAGGTTTGAAGATATTTTTCATTCTTTTTATACTGGAGAGATCACTAAGGGTGTTAATTTGGCGGCCAGCCGTTTAAACGTGGATTTTTTGGTCCATATCACCGACCGTTCCAACCACGCCACATGGCTAGATCCGACCTTGTTAGACCGTAAATATGTTGATGGCATATTATTTGCTGATATCGACAATGATCTTGATATCGTTAAAAAAGCCATCATGCGAGGTCAGCCATGCCTGGTGCTCAACAATATCATTCATGAGCCAATTAATTATATTGCTGTCAATAATTATAAGGCAGCGATGTCAGTGGTCGAGGAATTCATTAAACTGGGACATAAGCAAATAGCCACGATTGCCGGTGATTTATCGACCCAAGCCGGACAGTCACGTTTGGAAGGTTATCATGACGCGCTTAAGAAGCATAATATTGAGCCTGACCATGCTTATGTCAAGATTGGCGGGTTCTTGCGTACGCCTGCCCGTCATGCGGCAACGGACCTTTTTAAATTAAAGGTAAGACCAACGGCTATTTTTGCCGCTTCGGATGTCATGGCATTGGAAGCCATGGATGTGGCCAAGGCGAAGAAAATTTCTATACCTGAAGAAATGAGTATTTGCGGGTTTGATGACAATCCTCTAAGGCGAAATAGCTCCATACCTTTGGCCACGGTCTCCCAGCCGTTGGTTGAAATGGGGCGTTTGGGTCTGGAAATGTTGTATCAAATCAGTCATGGCCAGGCCAAGCTTCCAGTCAAAGAAGTGCTCCTGGCCAAATTGATCAAAGCTGAATCCATGGACAAGATTTAATATGAAGGTCATTGATCTAAAGAAACATATCCGCGATATCCCTGATTTTCCCAAGGAAGGGATCGTATTCAAGGACATTTCCACCCTTTTAAAGAACCCTCGGGCTTTTGGAAAATCTATCGATACGTTGGCCGCGGTTTTTAAAAAATCAAGGATCAAATATGTCGTTGGGGTCGAAGCGCGCGGGTTTATATTTGGAGCTGCCTTGGCCTACAGTTTAGGTGCTGGTTTTATACCGGTGCGTAAGAAGGGAAAGCTCCCCTATAAAACTAAAAGTGTGACCTATCAGCTGGAATATGGAATGGACACTCTGGAGATCCATGAAGATGCCATCCCCGCCAATGCCAGGGTCTTGGTGGTGGACGATGTTTTGGCCACAGGCGGCACCATCAAAGCGGTCATTGACCTTTTGAAATTGCAGAAGGCCAAAATTGTTGGCCTGGCTTTCTTGGTCGAATTGCAATTTCTTAAAGCTAAAGAAAAGATCAAAGATCTCCCGATTTATTCGGTAATCCAGTACTAAATCCCTCCCATGAGAATTTCGTTAGCCCTTCTTGCAGGACACTGTTTATGTTCGATCCTTCTTGTTGCATCTATGTTTGCTTGGAGAATAAATAAACGCTGGGCATTTTTATTCGGTTTATTGTTCTTTCTTTCAAAGCCCGCAGTATTTTTAGTCTTGGGACCTTATCATTTTTATGGATTATACGTGGTGGCATTCTTGTTTTTTTTGTTTTTGTCCAAAGGGGTGGACCTGTTTTACATTTTTCTGAAGACCCAGGAAGAGGTCGTCCGATACCTTTTTGGGGCCGCGGTGATTATTTTTTGCGGTGCGGTCGTCCTGACGAGTTTTTTTGAGATCGAGCTCCGTCATGATCCGTTGACATTCTGGATGTATGAAACAAAAAGGCTTCCCACTGCTGATATGATGAATAATTTGGCAGATGCCTATTATTCATCTGGGAATTTCATTAAAGCCGCGGAGTATTATCGAAAAACGGCAGATGGTGTTGACAGGTCCATTACGGGAATTCCGCAATCCATCAGGGGTTGTGAAGGCATGGTCCGTTTGGCTCAGGGAAGAAAACAATGGGGACAGGTGGTCAAATATTGCCAAAGGATCATCTTATTGACCTCGGCCAAGGAAGCCAAGCCTTATCCCCAGCTATCTAAAGTTTATTTGGATTTAGGAGAGGCCTTCAGGGCGTTAGGTGAAAGAAAGCAGGCGGTCGAAACATACAGCGGTCTTTTGGTCCTTTTTCCCGATAGTGAAGAAATCGACGTTAAAGTGATTGAAGCTTACGGAAAGGCCATTGAGGATGATCCCCAGGACGGTCTTTATAAGGAAAAGCGTGAGGAGGTGCTTGCTGACTTTGAACAATTGTCCAAACGCAAGAACTATACTGCCGCTGATTATTATAATTTAGGGTTTTTGTATGAGCAAGTTGGTGGTAAAGACGAGGCCATGCGTTTTTATACCAAGGCCGTGCAAATGCAGCCGGACCATGCCCAGGCCTTATTTAATTTGGCCAATCTTTACAAGGATATTGGGAATTATAAGGCAGCCATGGCGTTATACAGTCGATTGGTCCATTTCCACCCAAAATATTTTTTGGGGTATCTTAACATGGGCATTATTTTTAATGCTATAGGGGACCAACCAAGGGCCCGCCAATTGTATTTAAAGGTCATCGATTTAGATCCGGATAATGGTGACGCATATTTTAATCTGGGTTATTTGAGCGAGTCACAGGGGGAATTAAGTGAAGCGGTCAATTATTACGAAAGAGCAGGGGAGCTTGAGCCCAAAAACGCTGAGGTTTATTATAACTTGGGCAATGTCTATGCCAGTTTAGGTCAAAAAAGCGAGGCCATTGCCTCGTATTTAAAGACAGTAGGAATCAACCCTCATCATCAGGATGCTTTTGTGAATTTATCCATTTTATCTTTTAAGTCCAGGGACTTCCAAGGGGCCATTCATTATCTGGAAGATGCCAAGGCTTTAGGGTATAATCCTCCAGCAGAATATTTGAGGACAATAGAGCCTTATAGAGAAAAGAAGTAAATTTTGTGTTATATTAATACCATAAGATGCGCCTGTAGCTCAATTTTGGATAGAGCGACTGCCTCCTAAGCAGTAGGTTACCCGTTCGATTCGGGTCAGGCGCACCATATTTTTTTTCGATATGCCTCAAAAGAGATAACCAAAACCCTGACGGGATCACTCCCGCCAGGGTTTTTCCATCTACCAATATGTCAAAATTTTATTGAAGACGCGCAGTCACCTGGCTGTTCATGCATACCAGTACATTGTCCCCAGCTTGGATGCCTCTCATGGCATCAGGGCCTCCATCACCATTTCGATTGCATGTGTGCATATTGATACTGGTGTGGTTGGGTTCGGGAACCTGCCTTATATTTGATGGCCCATCGACGCGCTGGTTGCCAAAGTTTGTTACTGGGACATCACCGCTCGGTGGTAGCGGCCTGCAAACCAGCGAGTCATCGGTCTCATCCCACCCAACCATCGCGTTATTTGTCGGACAAACATGAATGGAATGAGAGGTGCTTCCATAAGTGAATGTTGAGTGCGTTGAAGTGTCCACCATCAGTTCCGAGGGCAGCGGATCTGACAGAAGAAAGGTGTTCGAGCAAAGGAATCGATTGTTCGCTGCGTCAACTCCTATAAGCAAGGCACCGTCTGGGCACACATGTATGCTTCTGCCATTCAATGTCATCCGTGAGGCATCATCTTCAAATGCCCCTTGCTTGGTCGGTGACAATTTTGGAGGAGGGGTATCTTGCGGATAGCAGGTTGGTTGCCCTTGCGACAACCAATCCTTGGATACCTGGTCGAATGTCGCGGTACATGTACCGTCCTGGCCCTGTGCGCTGCAGCCTCCGAATGGAATATTCACGGTTTGAAGATTATTTGATTCCACCGTGACGTTACCTTCGCCTGATAAAAGGGCCAAGCTATTGTTTGGCAACCCATTAAACCAAAGGCTCAATTTTGTGGACTGACATGACTTCGTAAATGTTGCATTTGATCCAGCTCCACCACCAAGCATTCCTCCATCGATGTAGTGCCAGGCGCCGGGCGCTTCCAGATTATAAACGTCTGGAGAGGAAATAGAATAAGCATCAGCCACTGTTCCACCTGAAGTTTGGGACCAGGGTAGTGCCACCGTTACAGACAGGACCCCACCGTTAGCATATGCGACTATTGAACCAGTATCGCCTGTCGCAGGCCCCCGAAAGTAGGGTACGTTTACGCATGATGTGTCGCCGTTGGAAAAGCCATAATTTTGCGTCGTACTATTGACATTTTCTATACAAAGTACATGTTGCTGCTGGCCATTATATGTGAAATTTTGTTGAAGGAATTGCACCACGTATTGCTGACCATTGGCGCCAGGGAATGCGTTGGAATTTAGCTGCAACGAAAAATCACCACTTCCATATTTTGAGTCGTTGACGCCCCCAAAATTAACATTGGTGACATCCATTTCAGCCTGCCCGGGGGTTACCCAAGGACCTGCCTGTTGACTTTCATAGAGAGCTGGATTACCAGCTCCTGGGGGAACGTGGGACAATTCATCTTTAGAAAGGCATGGCACTTCTTCCCAGGTTGAAGCGCCGCTAGTATGACGATAGCAGCCAGATTTTAGAGGTGCTCCAGTGAATGTTTTTCCACCAATTGTTATGACATTAGATG
The DNA here is from genome assembly GCA_964479285.1 of uncultured Planctomycetales bacterium. GTDB lineage: Bacteria > Omnitrophota > Gorgyraeia > Zapsychrales > Fredricksoniimonadaceae > JABDGZ01. The sequence continues at coordinate 5,169 of CAYZLU010000039.1, forward strand.
TTGGTGAGGTGAACGACACGGGCGGTAAAATGTGAACAGTGTTATGGAGTTGACTTGGTCCGATCGTATTCCCTCCGGTATCAACCGTTGTATTGCTTGTTGTTGCAGAGCTGGCATTGGCACCTTTTTGATCCTCTTTGATTTTCAGAGTTCCGCAACCACATAACATTGGGACCAATAGCATAGCTAGCAACAACTTTTTCATTTTCATCTTCATCTCCATTTTTTGGATTAGGGGCTAGGGCTGACAGAAATCTTGACCACGAACATACTATAGAGAAGCCCAATAAAGTGTCAACAAATAAGTTTACAAGTTACCGCGAGGGGCAGACAAATCAGACATGTTTTAATAGAACATTCATCATTCCTTAATGTTATTTTTGTTATTCTTTTAACTAATAACGATCTTATGTAAGGAGGATGTATGAATAGAATATTTTTTACCTTGACCATGATAACGTTGAGTTTCGCGGTACAGTCAAAAATGAAATTGACCGGGTAGCTAATGAATTAAAGAAAAAGGCATAACGCATACAAACTAGGAGGTTCATTATGGGCTACAAGAAAATTGCAGTATATGGCATCTATCCTAACCGTACAACGGTTGAAAATGCGGTCGATCAATTAAAGATATCGGGATTTAGCAACTCAGATATTTCGGTGCTTTTCCCACAGGATGGAGGGACCAAAGAATTTGCTGTTGAAAAAGCCACCAAAGCACCTGAAGGTGCTACAACAGGAGCTGGCACTGGTGCGGTCCTAGGTGGTGCTTTAGGGTGGCTTGCGGGAATAGGCACATTTGCTGTCCCGGGTGTGGGGCCTTTTATTGCCGCAGGACCTGTTATGGCCGCACTTGCAGGAGCTAGTGTGGGAGGGGTCGTAGGCGGAATCGCCGGAGCATTAATAGGAATGGGTATACCGGAGTACGAAGCAAAACGTTATGAAGGCCGTATCAAGAAGGGAGGTATTTTACTTTCTGTGCATGCCGATGATAATGAATGGAAAAATAAAGGTAAGGAAATATTAAAACGTACCGGGGCTGAAGACATTGGCACTAAAGACGAAGCTCATTCCGAAGAAAAAGCAAGGGTTTAAAGATTGATTAAGTTTGGGAGTGCTCTTGAGGGTGGCCTCAGGGCACTCCTTATGGTGTTAGGCCAACAGGATAACAATATCCCATCAGCAAGGTCTGTTTTAACCTTCACTTCATTTGCAGATTGGTATTATGCCATCAAATGGCAGGACCATGATGACATGGATTAGACAGGAGGGGAGTTATGAAAAATAAGAAAAGTAAAGATCATATTAAAAACAGAATCAAATGGTTTTTTATAGAATCAGCAAAGTATGGTAGAAACAGGGTCAAGGAGGACGAAGCAAGTCCAAACATCAAGGAGATTGACGACAAATGGAAAAAAGATAAGCAAAATTTACAGGACCCAGAAGAAGAAACTGATCAATCCTAGAGAAATTTCTGTAAGTAATTTATATTTATTCAAAAATAGGCTGTTCGAAAAAATAGCATCGGAGGATGGTATGGCAGAAAAATTTAAAAGAGTTTTTAATCTTATTATTACGGTCTTATTGGTATTTCAATTGACAGGGTGTGGGACGCTTTTATACCCCGATCGTCGAGGCCAAGTTACAGGTCATTTGGACGCAGGTATTGTAATTTTAGATGCAGTAGGGTTATTGTTTTTCATCATTCCGGGAGTCATTGCTTTTGCCGTTGATTTTAGTAATGGGTGCATATATTTGCCTGCAAGACCAGGTATTGTCCAACACAGCACTGAATTAAAGCAGATCAAATTTGATCCTAAACATACTTCTTTGGCCCAGATTGAAAAAATGATTAAAGATCAAACTGGATATACGGTACATTTGGCCCAGGGGGACATCCGTATTAGCCGGTTGAAATCAAAAGAAGACATGATGATGCATTTCGCACAAGCTATTCCGTGTGTGCGGGATAATCAGCTTGCATTTAATAACTAAAGGTATATATAAAGGGGTTTCTCATGACCAATGAAACTTTATTATTGTTGGTGATTATTATTTTAATTTTGGGAGTTTTGCCTGCATGGCCTTACAGCAGCTCATGGGGGTACGGGCCTACGGGAGGGTTATCGCTGGTGTTGGTGATTCTTCTTATTTGGGTACTTGTAGAAGGAAGGCCGTTGTTTAGAAGTACCGGAGAAGACCTTAAAGCAACAGTGCAAGATGCCGGACATGATCTTCAAGCGGCGGGCCGGGATGCCGCGGCAACTATCAGAAATGCAGTTCAATAATAGTCTTTATTTCTCATCTGTCATCTGGCAATGACCAAGGGTGTATTGACGAGATGCTCATAGAGAAACCAAATCTGAAGTTCATTAGTACGAAGAACATTGCTGATAAGTAAATCATTTGTCCCGTCATCTCCCAAATTGTTTGCATTTTTAGCGATAGACCGCGTTTCTTTAACTATGATCTCATGGGCTTCAAGCAGTCGGGAAATCTGTACAGGGGCCTCTTCACGCCCTTGAACTGGACGCTTGATAGCAGTCATTTGAGCTACATCTTGGGCCATGGCCACACTAATTCCTCCCAATATCTGGATACGTTCCGCAACCAGGTCAATCAATTCGATTTGCTCTGCATAATGTTTATCAAAAAGTAGATGCAATTGATAAAAAGTGGCCCCGCTGACCTGCCAATGGCTTTTCTTATATAAATCACGCAAAGTCATAGTATCAGCCAGAACCTGGTTGAGCTGTCTAACGACTGTCTGGCGCGTTGACATAGACAGACCCAAGGGGACATCTTTAATGACTGAATGGTAATCTTGCACTTGTTGCACATATTGGTGCAGTGCAGGTTGCAGAAAGTCTTGATTTAAACGTGGTGAATGGTTCTTATTCTTATGTTTTTTCATATATAGCCTCCTGATAATTGATACGAAAAACAAATAAATTTTAAAGAAATCACTATTAAGTGTTTATGAAAATAGAATTAATTTAATTTGCGGATAAAACCACTCGCATTAATTCTGTATTCATCTTTTCTTCATTTAAAGTCTTGTATATTGATCTTAAAGCTGTTTGGAACAAAACTGAAAGATGAGAAAGGAGAATGTTATGTCAAAACACCATCAACAAAACAAAGCCCATCAAATTAATCGTGAAGGGACTTCGATGTCTGTTGGTCCGGAAACTTCAAATCAAATACAAGAACAGATTGAATCATCAGAATTGCAAAACAATGTTGGATTTGTGCCGTCTTATGAAGAGGTGCAAAGACTGGCTTATCACATACATGAAGAAAAGGGTGGCAGTGACTTGGAAAATTGGCTAGAAGCTGAAAGGGTCCTTAAAGAAGAACATCATCATGCAGAACTCTGAACAAGCAGTTTAAATATTTAAAGTAAAGGAGAGAAGGGTTATGTATCCAAAATTTAAAAATATGGCAAAGCCTTTAATTCGGGTTTTATTAATTACTCAGATGACTGGCTGCATCTATGAGGACAATGACCATCATTGGCATTGGCATCATCATCACCCCGCACCGGCAGTTGTCGTTGTCCATTGATATTTTTTCAAATCCCGCAGTTTTTCTGCTGTACAGTCCTTCAATAGCCCCTCACAGACAAAAGCCGTGGATATTCTCACGGCTTTTCATCATTAAACTGTCATTTTAATTTAAAGGAGACAAGTTATGCGAAAGAACATTTTGGCCGTATCATTTTTGTTAATAACATTTTGTTTTTTAGCAAAAAATTCTTTAGCTTCTGCACCTTTTGTAAATATGGAAGGGGTAGGGGGTGCTGCATTTAACCCGTTGGCTTTTTTGGCAGAAGGAGATAAAGATTATAAGATCGGCGATGTTGATGTCATTGGGAAACCCAGATTCGGAGGCTGGTACGCAAATCTACCTAATAATTCCAAGATCGATTGGACTGAGATGGTTGTCGCTGACACGTTGTTTAAACGATTGGAAATTTCAGACGGCTATGAAGTGGTGTCTTTATCTCTGTTTCTGTTTTTAAATAATTAGCGGATATTTTAGATTTCTCTTATATAATGAATCATTTCCCGTTCAGATATGTTTTTATAAGTTAGACCAACAAAAGGCGTTTTCATAAGGGACTGGAATTGTGATCATGGTTAAAAACAACAATGGATCATTCAATTGGTTGCTGGTATTTATTTGGTTCGGGATCATATTTTTTCTTTCATCTATTCCGGGTCAGTCTCTTCCCAAGATGCCATCGGATTTATGGCATTTTTGGGCCCATCGCATTGCCCATATTGGAGAATATTCGATTTTGGGTGTATTACTCATACGGGCATATTCATATAAAAAAAATAGATTAGAGCTAATCACTGTATTATTTTTATCATTCTTTGTTTTTTTATCCGGATCATTTGATGAATGGCATCAATCTTTTGTTGCCGGCCGGACTTCCCAATTCATTGATGTTGTTTTTGATACAATTTGTGGATTTTTGGGGATGCATATCTATTTTTTGTGGTTCAAACTGAAGCACAAAAACCCGCCGCAAAAATAAGGACAAGGTTTGTTATGGATTTGCTGGCCATCCTGGCATCTATTGCAATTTTTACTCAATAAGACTAAACTGAAAAAAGTTTAATCAAAGGTATGTGTAAAAAAAAGAAAGGAGATTCTATGAGGGCCATGTTTTCACTTCTTTTATCAGGTTTTGTTTTTATTTTGTGTTTCGCCATCAAGAGTGGGGCACAGCAAGAGGCAGAACCGCAATTGACAACACAACTAAAGCAACAAATTGAACAACAACAGCAACATTTAAACCAGCTGCAGCTTCAGCAACAAATAGTTGAACAACAGTATCGGATAGACCGCCTGCAGCAACTGATAGATCAACATCAGGCAGAATTACAAAAGACACAACAAGCACAACAAACACAACAAACACAACCGCAACAGGAAGCGCCTCAATAAAAAAATGAAAGATCCGAAGAAATTGAAATATGAAGCCGGTGTACCATCGCCTCTGGGCGCCAGTGTGTGTGGCGAAGGAGTTAATTTTGCTTTTTTCAGCCGGAACGCCAGCCGTGTCCGGTTGGAGCTGTATGATCATCCTAATGACTCCAAGCCTGACAGGGTAATGGATTTCGATCCTGCCTTCAATCGTACCGGTGATGTGTGGCATGTCATGGTCCAGGGGATCAAACCAGGACAGTTGTATGCTTACCGCGTGGATGGACTGTATGACCCTGGGGCCGGACATCGATTCAATTTCAACAAACTTCTGTTAGATCCTTTTGCTACGGCGATCACAAGATTACCAGCTTGGGATTTCAGCCCTGCGTTGGGGTACAATCCATCTGTGCCAGATGGAGATTTGATGCCATCTAAGAACGATGATGCTGAAAGTATGCCCAAATGCGTAGTCACCGATGACCATTTTGAGTGGAATGGGGACATTTCTCCAAGGCATCCCTGGTCCAGGACAGTCATTTATGAAACGCATGTCCGTGGCTGTACAATCCATCCAAGCAGCGGCGTCAAGCATCCTGGCAGCTACCAGGGGCTGGTTGAAAAGGTCTCCCATTTCAAAGAGATGGGTGTGACGACCGTTGAGCTGATGCCTATACAGGAGTTCAACGAAAACCAGGTCACAAGCAGTCTTGGTAAATCGCTGAAGAATTATTGGGGGTATGATCCTGTGGTTTTTTTCGCACCAAAAGTTTCCTACAGCAGTTTGGGTGGTTTGGGCCAGCAGAAACAAGAATTCATGGAAATGGTCAAGGCTTTCCACAAGGCAGGGATTGAAGTGGTCCTTGATGTGGTATTTAACCATACGGCGGAGACAGACTTATTGGGGCCAACGCTTTGTTTTCGTGGGATTGATAATTCAATTTTTTATATATTGGAGAATGATAAACGTTTCTATAAGAATTATACAGGCACCGGCAACACCATTAATGCCAACCATCCTGTGGTGCAGGACCATATATTGACCGCGTTGCGCTACTGGGTGCAAGTGATGCATGTTGATGGGTTCCGTTTTGATTTGGCCTCGGTGCTTGGCCGGGACGGCAACGGCAATCTGTTGGACAAAGCACCCCTCCTTGAAAGTATCGCCCTGGATCCAATTCTGAAAGATGTGAAAATCATCGCTGAACCCTGGGACGCTGCTGGTGCATACCAGGTGGGCAGCTTTTCAGGCCGTCGTTGGGTGGAGTGGAACGACCGGTACCGTGATGATGTCCGTCGTTTCTGGCGGGGTGATGAATGGATGCTGGGGGCCTTTG
>CAYZLU010000040.1:0-11429 GCA_964479285.1 uncultured Planctomycetales bacterium
GCCCTTTTATAGAAATCATGGATGTCTTTGTCCTTGCCTCGCTTAATGAAGGGATGGGGCGCGTTATACTGGAGGCCATGGCGTATGGCAAGCCGGTCATTGCCACCAGGGTAGGGGGCATACCTGAACTTATTGAAGATGGCAAGAATGGACTTTTAGTCCCACCACAGGATATTGATGCATTGAGTGCCGCGATGATAGAGCTTATTGAACATCAGGGACTACTTGAAGATATGGCCAAACAGGCGAAAACCAAGGTAGGGGAGCAGTTTGATTTGGTTAAAATGGTCAAGGACATCGAAAGCCTATACGAAGATTGCCTGTCAGAAAAAAAGGTGGGCCATGCGCATTGATGTCATCAAAAATATTGATATGGTGGATGCTTCTGCATGGAATGCTTTGGCCCAAGCCAACGGCACGCACACTATTTATCAAACCTATGAGTTTAACCGTATTGCTGAGGAAGTTTATGGCCGCAAAGACGAGTCATTTATTCTTTGTGTCAAGGACAATACTGGCCTGGTTGCTGTTTTTCCATTGATGCTTGTAACAGTAAAAGGTAAGCGGGTTTTACAATTTATGGCAGGGGAGCGGTCAGATTATTGCGACATCCTGTGTTCTTCACGGCAGGATGAGGTTTTTGAATTAGTTTGGGAATATATTTTTTCAAGACACAAAGAATGGGACTTTATAAACCTGGTTAACCTTCCTTTGGAATCAGGCCTCGTACGGTATATTAAAGAAAATAAAGATATTAAGAATTTGTCCCATCGCAGTTCGCAGGATGAAGCGGAGTGCTTGAGTTTTACAAAGGACCCTGCCCACACTCAGGAAGTATTACATAAAAAAAAGGTCTTAGGTCTTCGCCACTATTTTCAATCCCACGGGGATTATAAAGTGTTGCATTTGCATGGCCGCGATCAAATCGAGGGGCACCTGGAAGGTTTTTTTGCTCAGCATATCGAACGTTGGAAAGGTAGCTTGAGCCCCAGCCTATTTCTTAATGGACAGGCCAAAGAATTTTATCGCCGCATGGTCCAAGCCTTGCCCCAGGAATGGATCACCTTTACCATGCTGCAATGGAACGGTCAGGTCTTGGGGTATCATTTAGGTTTTTCATATGGCAAAAGATTCATCTGGTATAAACCCACCTTTAATGTGGCTTTTGCCGCACATTCCCCGGGACAGGTGCTGTTGCAGGAAGTGATGGAGCATGCTTACGCGCAAGGTTTTGAAGAATTTGATTTTGGGGTGGGTACAGAGGCCTACAAAAACCGTTTTGGCAATATGGTCAGCTATAATAATTCTTTTAGGATTTATCCATCCAAAGGCGCTTATCTTGGTTATTATCTTCCGGTGGCTATTCAATGGCGGGTCAGAAGGCTTTTTTCAAAATTATCCAATCCCACTAGATTAGATGTCCCTACACGTTTTAAGCTAAACAGGTCTGAGTCTTGATTATTTTTGCCAGTGATGGTGGTCAAAGCGCAGCTGTAACCGGCTTGTTGCAACGCTACTTTTGTCTGGTTGTTAAAGGTGTCTTTTCCTCCGTAGGGATAACAAAATAAACGGCAATTCTTATTTATTTGTTTTTCAATGATTCTTTTGGAGTCAATTATTTCTTTGTTGGCCAGTTCCAGGGAACATCGGGCCAAAATTGCATGGGAACAGGTGTGTGCTCCAAAGGTGATCAGAGGGCTTTGGGACATTTCTTGGATTTGCTGCCAGTTTAAAGACCGATGGATAGGAGGCGTCGCTGCATCAAAGGTCAATTTTTGCCCAAGTGACTGTTCCATAGTGTTAATAAGGCTGTCTCTAACTTGGTCATCCAATGTTTTAAAGAGAGTTTTGAGGGCAAAGATCGTTTCTTTTTTGGCCTCATCATGGCTTAAATCAAAAATTTGTTCTTTATTTTCTGTATTTAGATGCAAAGAAGGAAGCTTTGCCGCTAGAATGGCGTATTCCACGCGGTTTGCCCAAATGAATTGTTTTTGTTCGATAAAGTCCGTTGTCAAAAAGATAGTTGCGGGGGCATTGAATTCTTTGAGTAAGGGAAAGGCCAGTACAAAATTGCTTTCATAACCATCATCAAAAGTAAGGACCACCGCGTTCTGGGCCATAGGGGTATTTGTAAGGACATGGTCAACAAATTGATCAAGGGATATCATGGAATAATGCTTCTTCAGGTATTGTAATTGTTTTCTAAAGGTCTGAATATGCAAGTGTTTGCCATGGTAATTCTCCAATTGATCGATTTTGTCAGTGAAACCATGATACATGATGATAGATGTTTGATGGCTAAAGAAAATCTGATCAAAGCAGCGGTAAAAGGTGGTATGCAAGGGAGTCTCCGCATCATTTTCAGGTGTCATTGCGAGAAGCGTAGCGACGAAGCAATCTTTTAAAAGATTGCCACGACCTTCGGGCTCGCAATGACACGAAATTTATTATGAATTATATATTAAAATGTCGCAAATTTGATAAATTATATAGGGATTATGATAATTACCATCCATCAACCCCAGTACCTTCCCTGGTTAGGGTATTTTGACAAGGCCCGGCAAGCGGATGTTTTTATCCTCCTTGACAATGTCCAATTCAAAAAGAATGAGTGGCAAAACCGTAACCGGATACGGACGGCCCAGGGATGGCAATGGTTGACCGTTCCCGTTTATCATGAATTTGGGGCCAGGATCAATGAGGTCAAAATCGATAATAAAACACCCTGGCGAAGCCACCATCAAAAGGCCTTAGAATTGAATTATTGCAAGGCGCCTTATTTCGAAGAATATTTTCCTTATTTTCAGAAAGTTTGGGAACAGGAGTGGGAAAAGCTATCTGACATCAATATTTATTTTGTCCGATTAATCATAGATCTTTTAGGGATTAAAACCAAGATCGTTCTTTCTTCAGAATATGAAGCGGTTGAGCATAAAACAGCGAGGTTGGTCGATCTTTGTAAAAATTTTAACGCCCAAACGTATCTTTCTGGGGAAGGTGGGATGGCGTATTTGGATGAAGAGCAGTTTAAGAGTAATGATATCAAAATACTTATTCAACAATACCAGCACCCAGTATATTTACAAAGGTGGATGCATAAAAACACTGAGGGATTTATTTCACATTTATCAGTGATCGATCTCATTTTTAATTGCGGTCCGGAGAGCTTGGCTGTTTTGTCTAATTTGGAGAGGAAAATTAATTGAAAATTATCATTACGGGGGGTGCCGGCATGATCGGCTCCCATTGCGCTGAGCATTTTGCCAATAAGAAAAACAAGGTTGTTGTCATCGATAATCTGATGCGTTCGACTATTTTTGGCTCAAAAGACAAAAGTGTTGAATATAACTGGCATTATTTAAGGACGCTTCCCAATATAAAATTAATCAAAAAGGATGTGCGTGATCGTCCTGACATGATGCGGGTATTTAGCCGGGAAAAACCAGACTTGGTCATCCATACGGCTGGACAGCCGGGAGTCAGATATTCTTTAGAAAACCCCATTGAGGATTATGAAATCAATGCCACAGGCACTGTCAACGTGCTGGAAGCCTTACGCAAAGTCAATAAAAAGGGGATGTTCATTTTTACATCAACAAACAAGGTTTATGGCAATAATGTCAATGCTCTTGCCCTCAAGTCGAGCCTCAAGCGTTACGCTTTTAAATCAGTCAATGGCATTAATGAGCGTTTCAGCATTGATTTGACCGGGCACACGCCCTATGGCGTTTCCAAATTGGCAGCGGACCTTTACACGCAGGATTACGCACAGATTTTCGGCATTAAAAGCGCCATTTTTCGCATGAGCTGTATTTATGGGACCAGGCAATTTGGCTTTGAAGACCAGGGGTGGCTGGCGTGGTTCGTAATACGTTATTTTTTGGGCAAACCAGTCACCATTTTTGGTGATGGCAGGCAGGTGCGTGATGTTCTATGGGTAGGAGATTTAATTAATGCTTTTGAGGCATTCATCCACCGCGATTTTCGTTATAAGGGAGAAGTTTTTAATATGGGGGGCGGGAAAGACAATACGATTTCCCTATTAGAATTAATTGATATTCTAGAGAAATTTTCCGGGCGTCAGGTTGCTATTAAATATGGCCCATGGCGTCAATTTGACCAGAAAGTTTATGTTTCTGATATCACTAAAGCTGGGAAATTATTAAAATGGCAGCCGCAAGTTTCCCCTCATGAAGGTTTACGCCATTTATATCATTGGGTGTCGCAAAATGAGCAGTTGTTTAAATGATGTCATTACGTTAATAGTAATTATGGAGGTATAGCATGACAAAAAATATCTTGGCCTTTGGAGCGCATCCCGATGATATTGAACTGGGGTGTGCAGGGACTTTAAGCAAACATGTTAAAGCCGGTCAAAATGTGTATTTATGTGTGCTGAGTGAAGGCCAGGAAGCAGGGGACCCTGTATTGCGAAAAAAAGAACAGGAAGAGGCCTGCCGCCGCCTGGGTGCCAAGGAATTGGTTTGGGGTGGTTGGTCGGACACCAAATTCGAAGTCAGCAAGGCATCCATTGATTTTGTGGAATCCGTAGTCGCGAAAGTCAAGCCATACGAAATATATGTAAACTATACCAATGATTCCCATCAGGACCACCGGACCTTGGCGCAATGCGTTATCTCTGCCACGCGTTACAATAAACGTGTTTTGTTTTATGAAGATTACACTTCTTATAATTTTCAGCCGGATATTTTTGTGGACATCAAGGATGTGCTTGAACAAAAGATCCATGTTATCAGCGCTTTTGAGTCCCAGGTGGGCCGCAATTTTCCGTCAGGACAAACGATGCTTGATGGGGTCAAATCCATGGCCCAATTCCGGGGTTTTCAAGCCAAGGTGAATTATGCAGAGGGATTTAAGGCCGTGCGTTACCTAATATTGGATTTTTGATGGGCTTGCTTTTTTTTATTTTTTAAGTAAAATGCATCACTGTATCAATTTATTTGGGAGGGAATCGGGTGGACATAAGAGCTACTTGCCTTAATTGCATGGACGGGCGCGTTCAGTTGCCTGTATTGCACTGGATCAAAGACAATTATCAGGTGGATTTTGTGGATGTGATCACTGAAGCCGGGATGGACAATGTTTTGTCCAACCAGGAAGATATTAGGGAAGTCCTGCGCAGTATTACGATCTCAGTGAATGTCAATAAATCCACCAGGCTTTTTGTGGTTGGCCATCATGATTGCCGCGGCAATCCGGTTGAAGAAAGCGTGCATCGTGATGAAATCATCAGCGCTGTCAAGCGATTGAGGGGCCATTGGCCGGGGCTTGAGATCGTCGGTCTTTGGGTCAATAAGACTTGGGGTGTGGAAACCGTTTGATGATTTTAGATAATGTTTTTTCCAAGTGAAAAAGATTTAAGGTATGCTATAATCAGAATAAGTAATAAAAAAGGAGAATTATGATGAGACAATATCTTTATCCATTGACCTTGATTGCTTTTATGGCTGCTATTTCAGGCTGTAATCCCTATAATAATGAAGGAGAAGGCGCGGCTGCCGGAGGCGCTCTTGGCGCGCTCGCTGGGGGTATTATTGGCCATCAAAGCCATGATACTGCGGCTGGGATGTTAATTGGGGGTGCCGTTGGTGCAGTCACGGGGGCCGCAGTGGGCTCAACCATCCAAAAACCTGTTGAACCAGAACCGGTCGTTGTAGAACAACCTGCCCAAGTCGCTGTTCCCAGTACCACGTATGCTGGCGATACGGTCACTGTAAACGTTCCCAACAGCAATGGGGGATATACAGCTGTTGTGCTTAAAAGATCAGGAAACGGGTTTGTGGGGCCGCAGGGGGAATATTATGATCAAGTCCCTTCGACCACGCAATTACAAGCCATGTATGGAAAATAAGCAGCCTTTTTGCCCCATTCATGCTGGATAGATGCTTATGGGTTTTCTTTATATCGCAAATATTCCTGTTGGATCTTATTGGAAGAAATCGCGTAGCTTTTATTGTCTTCGTCTAACCGTTTGGCCATAATCAGTCCTAATAAATGACCCTGGTTGTCCAAAAGTGGGCCACCGCTGTCTCCATGTAAAAGATTAAGGTTTAATTCAAAAAGTTCTGTTGTATTTGAATCGATGCCGTTTATGAGGTCGGTGATTTCACCACCCAGAATTTGTTGATGGTCATCATCAGTATTGCTAAGGGCGATAATAGGGGTCCCCACTTGGGCGAGTGAAGAGTCGGCCCATGTGATTGCTTGAAGTGGATTAGGCGGATCGATTTTTATAAAGCTGAAATCAGCGTCACTGGAATAAACGAGTTTGGCTTCCAGGACCGTGCCGTCAGACAGACCGACAAGGATGCGCGGGGCATTGTTGACAATGTGGGTGTTGGTGACAATGGTGCCGTAGGAATCGATGATGACCCCAGCCCCTTGCGAGTGGTAAGTACCGACCATTGTATGGCCGTTGCCTTCATTAAAGGTTTTGCTATCAATGGTCCGTACTTCCACCAGGGATGACTGCACGCGTTGCAGAAGCTGTTCAGGGGTTTCTTCCTGGGCCTGTGACTTGAAGGGACATATAGAGAAAAGCAGGAAGCAACTGATTAACCGAAAGATGAACATAGAGATATTTTATATTCTTTAATTTATAAATCAACAAGAAGGAGTTGACTAATGATGAGCACAAAGAACATCCTACCAGTTACAGGCGGAGTATGTATTTTTTTATTGTTATTAATTTTTGTGCCATACGCTGCATACGCCCAATCGTCCAGTTTGCTTCCTTCTGGGACAGACCAATTGCCTGTAGAAATGACGCTTTGGCAGACCTTAAAAGCCGGTGGGGGAGTCATGGTTGTTATTGGGTTTCTTTCCATCGTTGCTGTTGCCATCATCATTTATGATTTCATGATGCTCAATGTCAACAAGTTGGCGCCCCGCAGGCTATTTGATGACGTTATCCGCAAACTGGAGAGCAGGGACTTCGGTGCCGCTCAAACGATATGCCGTAAAGAAAACAATACGATTATTTCAAAAATAGTCATGGCCGGCCTTGAACGGAGAAATCCTCTGGATGATTCCGCCCGCGAAGCGATGGAGAATACTGCCCACGTTGAGTTGACCAATCTCTGGCAAAACATCAGTTATCTTTCGGACATTGTTGCCGTGGCACCTCTTTTGGGCTTGCTGGGAACGGTCCTGGGGATGATACAGGCTTTTCACGCGGTGCCTTTGCAATCAGCCAGTGTCAAAACCACCGTCTTGGCGGCCGGTATTTCAAAGGCCATGGTGACCACGGCCTCAGGACTTATCGTCGCCATCCCGACCTTGATTGCGTATTCTTATTTTCGGGGTCAAGTCCAGCAGGTCACCAATATGATCGAAATTTACAGCACGGACATTATTAAAGCGATCCGAAACCGTTAGAAACTTTAAACCCTAAACTCTAAATTCTAAATAAATTCAAATGACCAAAAATTCTAAAGTTCAAAATTTTTAGGAAGAAGAATAAGTTTCGGTGATTCGTATTTTGAATTTTGGTCATTGTTTAGAGTTTAGAATTTAGGATTTAGAGTTTAACTTGAAGGGGAGATTAGGTATGCCAAAATTTGATTTTTCAGAATATCACAAGCAACGGCCCACGGTCCAATTAGCGCCCTTGGTAGATATTGCATTTTGGGCCCTGATGTTTTTTATGATCATTGCTGTTTTTAACCAGATGGAAGTCCAGGTCAACTTGACACTTCCGAAATCCAAGACTGCCGTTCAATCCGCCCAAAGTGCAGGCAAGATAGTCATCAATATTACCAAGGACGGCCGTTTTATCGTCAACCAGAAGGAATATACGAGTAATTCCCTGGCTATCATGCTTAAAGAAGTTTCTAAATTATTCCCAAACCAACAGGTCATTATCCGTGCTGATGAGTTGACTTATCATAAATATGTGATCCAGGTCCTGGATGCCTGCGGGCGATCCAATCTTTCGGACGTTTCATTTTCAACACTCAGAGACGAGAATAAATGATTTTTAGATATATCATGGTCATATTGGCAATATTATGCCCAGCACGTATTTATGCACAGGAATCTATTAAAGAATCTGAACAGCTGGACTTTGCCCAAGGGTTGCTTTCCCGCGGCATGTATGACATGGCCATTTTACAGTACCAGAAGTTTATCTCCGATTATCCCCACAGTCCGTCATTGCAGGATGCGTATCTTTCTTTAGGGGAAGGTTATTTTTTATCTCAGGAATTTGGTAAAGCCATTGTTGCTTATGATCAGTTTATCCAGCTTTTCCCCAATTCAGAAAAATTGCCAATGGGCTTATTACGTTTGGGCCAGATTGACATTCAAGAGAAAAAATATGATGAGGCCTTAAAGGAGTTGACATCCATTGATGCTGAAAAACAATTAAAAGGGCCGATGCTCCAATCCTTCGATTATTATACAGCCCAGGCGTATATTGGCCGCTCAGATGCTGTTTCCGCGTTGTCCCTTTTTCAAAAAGCCACCCAGGTCGAAGGGGCGGCGGTGTACACCTCTTACGCTTTTAAAGAAATAGGCAGGATCCAGTCCCAACAGGGGCATTACAGTGAAGCCATGGAGGCTTACACAAAAGCAATGCAGCTTGCAGAAGACGACCCGCTTAAGGGAGAATTGACTTACAGGACCGCTGAGGCCGCTTTTTTATCTGGTAAATATACCGATGCTATCAAGGGATTTGAACAAACCATCGAGAAGTATCCGGGCTTGGGCTTTAATGAGGATGCGCTGGCCAATTCACTTTTGGCTTATTTTAATTTAGGGCAGTACGACCAGCTGCTAAAAAAATATCAAGAAAATGCTAAACAGATCAAAGAGGACGAAACTTATTTTGCCGTCCACTTCGTGGCCGTGCTTAGCCTCATTGAAATGAAAAAATATGACCAAGCCAATTCACTTTTGGACCGCATGCTTGCCTTTCCATCTTTGAAACCCCAAGAGAAGGCAAAGATTTTTATTAAGAAAGCTGATATCCTGGTCAGGGAAAAAAAGTATAAGGACAGCTTGGGACTATTGGACGCTAATTCTGCTGCTGATACCGATGATACAGATGAGATTAATTTTTTGAAGGCCCAGGGCTATTACGGCATTGGGGATTTTGACCGGGCGTTTAATTTTTTTGAAAATGTCTATTTAAATTTTCCGGGCTCTCATTTCCTTAAAGCGGCGCTTTTAGGCCAGGCCCACGCCCGCAAGTCGACAGGTAGGTTTAAAGAAGCCGAAGTTTTGTTCCTGAAATATGTGGACAATCAGGACCAGCCGGATTTAAAAAGTGAATCCCTGTACGATGCCGTGATGATGGCCGTCAAAGCAGGTGATACAGGTGGGGCCATCAGCGCATCCACAGAATATTTGCAGGCGTTTCCCAATGGGGAGCAATATAATGAAGTATTATTTGTCCTGGCGGACACTTACGGTAAGATCAATAAGCCCCAGGAATCAATCAGTTTATTGCAGGGATATTTAACGAAACATGCAGGAACAGTCCAAAGTCCAAATACCGCGTATTTTTTATTAGGGTTTAATCAGCAGCTTTTAGGCAACAGCGATCAAGCCTTGGCAGCGTACACTCACGTTGACCCTCAAAAAG
The DNA here is from genome assembly GCA_964479285.1 of uncultured Planctomycetales bacterium. Classification (GTDB taxonomy): domain Bacteria; phylum Omnitrophota; class Gorgyraeia; order Zapsychrales; family Fredricksoniimonadaceae; genus JABDGZ01. The sequence goes on from CAYZLU010000040.1 coordinate 9,608, forward strand.
AACAAGGGAAATTCTATGTAGATGCCCTTAAGAATATGGCGATCATTTATTTGGGACAAAAGAACTATGACCAGGCCAGGGCCTATTTTGACCGGTTGATCAGCCATGCCGGTCAAAATGACCTTCAGGTAAAGACCTATGTTTGGGTCTGCAATGAATATTTAAAATTGCAGAAATATGATGATGTTTTGCGTATCGCGGCCCAGGCAGAAAAGCATTTTTTACCCAAAGATCTTTTAGAGGTCAAGTATTTTAAGGCTGAAGCGCTGCGTGGGCAGGGCCATTGCGATGAAGCAGTCAATATCTATGATCAAGTGACATCGTCGTCGGAAAAGAATGCATATACCGGCAGCGCCCACATTGGCCATGGTTTATGCCTGGCAAAGGGCAATAAATCTGATGAGGCGGCCCAAGAGTTTCAAAAGTCCCTGGATGAGAATGCCGATGATTATACAATCACGGCCCACGCCAGGTTTGAGCTGGCCAATCTTGAGGATTCCAAAGGTGATCTCGAGGGGGCGCTGAAATATTATCTTTTAGTGGCCACTATTTATGATGATGAACATTATTGTTCCGAAAGCCTGTTGAAGGGCGCTAAAATCCTCGAACGTTTGCAACGCAAGGCAGAGGCCTTAAGGATGTATGCAGAAATCCTGGATAAATATAAAAACAGCCCGGCAGCCAATGAGGCCACGGAAAGGATACGTCTTTTAAAATGAATACAAAGGCCAGAAAAAGAATATTGACCGCCCTTTTAGTGTCTATTTTGATCCATATTGGGTTTTTGGTGTGGAGTTATTTTGTTAAAATCCTTCCAGCCATTCCTTTTCCAGAGAGGCCTGAAACTGTTTTTCACGTCAAGATTGATAGGCAGGAGCGTTTGGGCCAGGAAAAGTTAAAATTCGACACAGACTTTTCCCGTAAGTCTCCCAAGCCAGACAATCCTTTTACGGAAAATATGGTCAAGAACCCGTCGTTAGAATCTGAAGAATTGATCAAGAACAATGTTGAGTCTTCTGTTCAAAAGAACAAACAAGCACTCATTCCTTCTTCAGTGCAGGAAAACCTGGTCCTTACAAAATCAGAGTTTAATGATCTTGTCATGACGAAGAAAGTACGCCGTTCGGTACGGGAGAACCTGGCGGAATTGGGAGAAGTGCCGCATGAGAATTTTGCGTCTGGATCGCCTGTGTTGAATTCCGGTGAAGACATTTCCAGGTATTTTCTTGATAAAAGCGCCATACCTGCCAACACCTCCATGGCAGCGCCCTTGCAATCGGCCAATTCCCAGAATGAATTTGAGATGATGAAAAGAAATACTTCTGGCATGGACCACGAGTCCAAATCCATGGATTTGGGCACAGCTTTGACGTACCAGCTTTTTAAGTACAAAGATCCTGTTTCTGGCCAGAAATATTTTAAGCTCGCCGTGAAAGTGAGGGACGCCACAATAAATTTTCCGGTCATCCCTAAAGAGATCGTTTTTCTGGTGGATGCTTCAGGCAGTATCGGCATGGGGCGCTTGACCCAGTTTGAACAAGGCTTGATTTATAGTTTAAAACATCTTAATCCTGGTGACCGCTTTAATGTCCTCGTTTTTAAAGACAAGACAATCCCTTTTAGTCCGGCATCTTTAGAAGCCACCCCTGAAAATATAAAAGATGCCATTGAATTTCTCCAAGGCCTGAGATCATGGTCAACCACCGATATCTATGACGCGTTGCGGACCAGTATTAATTTAAAGGCCCCTTTTGTGCCGTCCTACAGGGTGTTTATGAGCGACGGGTTTCCGACGAGGGGTATCCTCGATGCCAGGCGGGTG
>CAYZLU010000041.1:0-11238 GCA_964479285.1 uncultured Planctomycetales bacterium
GTGTGTGTGTGTGTGTGTGTGTGTGTGTGTGTGTGTGTGTGTGTGTGTGTGTGTGAGTGCGTGTGAGTGTGTAGAAAAAAGAGACAGATAGAAAAATTTAAATTAAATAATCACGAAGCATTTTGACAGTCCAATACCCAGAATCTATAATTGACCCATGCTAAAAAATAAAATTTTATTTACCCTTTGTATTGCTGTTTGTGCAACGTTATCAGGAACAAAAATTACTTTTGCTCAAGCGGTTACAGATGATTCCAAAGACCAGAAAATCAATGCTGCGTTGAGTGCGGAGCAGCAGCCATTGCCTGAATCAGCACCTTCCTCCAAAATTGTCAAAGCCATTGATATTCAAGGCAATAAGTCCATCGGCATAGCCCAGGTTTTAGCCAGGATTAAAACACGGGTGGGGGAGGAGTACCAGGAGGCTGTAGTAAGTGATGATTTAAAACGCCTGTACAATACCGGTCATTTTTCTGATGTTCAAATTGACCATGAAGATTTAGATGATGGCTATAAAGTGATCGTGAAATTGAAGGAAAAACCGATTGTTGATGAAATAACCTTTTCTAAAATCCGTTATTATAATTCGCGTTATTTGCTCAGCAAAATGAAAACAAAGAAAGATAAGTTCCTCGATAATAAGTCACTTAAAGATGACATTAACATGATTGAAGATTTGTACAAGAAAAAAGGATTGAGCCAGGTAAAGGTGGATGTGGAAAGTTTTATTGATGATACAACCAATAAAGCCAGTTTGCATTTTATTATCCGTGAGGGTTATAAAGTCAAGATCAAGCGTATCTTTGTCTATGGCAATGTCGCTTATCCGGACAAGAAAATCATCAAGGTCATGAAGTCCCGCTGGGCCTGGCTTTTTGGATCAGGACTTCTCAAAGAAGAAACATTGGAAGAAGACATGACGGCGATACAGGCCTTTTATGAACAAAATGGTTTTCTTGACACTAAAGCAACCTACCAAATTGAACCTTTATATCAGGGACTGGTCAATGTGAATGTCACCATACAAGAGGGGAAACGGTATTATGTGGGGGATGTGAGCTTTTTGGGCAATGCCATTCTTTCAGATTATGATATTAAAAGTCACATCAAGAACTTGAAGGAAGGTAATTATTTCAGCCATGAAAAGATGGAGGAAGATATTTCCAATATCCGGGAGGATTATTTCGACCATGGTTATATTTCCGCGCTTGTTGAAGAGGCGACGTCTTTTAATACCATGACTGCCAAGGTTGACGTTAAAGTCACTATTAAAGAAGGTAAACTGGCGTATATCAATAAGATCAAGATACAAGGTAATGCCCATACGCGTGACATTGTTATTAGGCGGGAATTGCGCATGTATCCTGGTGACCAGTTTGATGGCGCGAAATTGCGCCTTTCCAAACAACGTTTGAAAGATTTGGGGTTCTTTGAAGATGTTGGTTACGATATTGAAGACACGGACCAGGAAGATCTTAAAGACTTGGTTGTGCAGGTCAAAGAAGCCAAGACAGGCACTTTTTCTTTTGGCGGCGGTTACAGTACGGTGGACAGATTGGTCGGGTTTGTGGAAGTAGAACAGAAGAACTTCGACATCTCCAACTGGTCTTCTTTTACCGGAGGCGGTCAGGATTTACGTTTACGCGCGCAGATCGGCTCGGCCCAACGGAATTTCTTATTGAGCTTTACTGAACCGTGGTTGTTTGATCACCCTATTTCCGCAGGTTTTGATGCTTATTATACGCAAAACCTTAAAGATGGTACCACTGGTTATTCTTATGACCAAAAAACTATCGGTGGTGATATACGTTTGGGTAAAAGTTTTAATGATAATCTTTCGGTTGGGACTGTTTATCGCCTGGAACATATTAATATCAGCAATTTGGATTCAGGAGTGTCCCAGGCTTTAGCTGAGGAGGCTGGAAACAGTTTGGTCAGTTCTCTTGGCTTTAGTGTTACCAACGATTATCGTGACAGTAAATTATCTCCGACAAAGGGGTGGGAAATAACCAATAACGCGGACATTGCCGGAGGTCCGTTAGGTGGGGACAAGAATTTCTTTCGCTTACAGACCAGCGGAGAGTATTATTTTCCTTTAAAAATCAACGATGTAACAACAGTGCTCGAGATCAGCGGCCGTACCGGTATGGTCCAATCTTACCCAGACACCCCGGATGTCCCCATTTTTGAGAGGTATTTTACCGGTGGCCAGGATTCGATCCGTGGGTATGATGAACGTACAGTAGGCCCGCTTGATCCTAATACAAATGATGCAATTGGTGGGGATGCTCTATTGCTCGGTAGCGTTGAATACACAGTGCCTATCATTGAAATCATTAAAGGCGCCGTATTTTTTGATACAGGTAATGTGTGGGACAAAGTCAGGAACTATGGTACCGGAGGCCTCAAATCCGGCACTGGTGTTGGCTTGCGGGTCAAGACCCCGATTGGTCCTATTAAGTTAGATTATGGTATTCCTTTAAATACAGAACCTGGGCAATCTAAAAAGAGTGGTAAATTTTATTTTAGCGTCAGCCGGGGATTTTAAACCAAATCCTAAACTCTAAATTCTAAATAAATTCAAAGGATCGAAAATTCAAAAGAGCAAAACAGAAAATATAATTTAGATGTTTTGGTGATTAGAGTTTAGAATTTTGGTTCTTGTTTAGAATTTAGGATTTAGAGTTTAATAAACAGGAGGATGATATGAAAGCGTTAAAAGTTTTTGGTTTAGCAGTGATATTTGGATTTATGGCCAACGGGTTGACATTGGCCGCTGACCCTAAAATCGGTTATGTGGATTTAGGCAAGGTTTTTGATAATTATCAAAAGACAAAAGAATTCGACGCTGTTTTACAAAGTGAAGGCGAATCGTTCCAAAAGCAGCGTGATGCCATGGTCCAGAAGATTCAGGACGCCCAAACCAAGCTGGCCCTGATGAACGACACCCAAAAGACGGCCTTGCAGGCGGACATTGAAAAACAAAAGAACGATGTGGTGGCCTATGACAAGGAGAAACGCACGGAATTAGCTAAACGTCGTGATGATAAAGTGCGGGAGATTTTGTCTGAGATCCAGGGTATTGTCAGTGATATAGCTAAAAAAGAGGGTTATACCTATGTTTTGAACGACCGTGTAATGATCTACGGTGACCCTCAATTTAATATCACCGATGAGGTGATGAAGAATTTAAATGACAGTTACAAGAAGTAATTCATCCGTCATGCATCTTAGCGTTGCTGATATTGCGCAATTGGTCAAAGGAGAATTGATCGGTGACGGGAAGGTATTAGTCAATGGTTTTTCAGGGATCAAAGAAGCAAAGAAAAATGAACTGACGTTTTTGAGCAATCCCAAATATGAGCCTTTGCTTCTTGACACCCAGGCGGGTGTCATCCTTGTTCCCCGGCAGATTACTTGTCCGGGGAAAACTCTTATTAGGGTTGATAATCCTTCTCTGAGTTTCACCCAGGTGGTGAACTATTTATTAAAGGACACACCTGATTATAAGCCGTGCGGTATACATCCGAGTGCTGTTATATCAAATGGGGCCAAGTTAGCAGCCGGTGTGTCTGTGGGGGCACATGCGATCGTTGAAGATGGCGCTGTCATTGAAGAGGGTTGTGTGATTTATGCCAACTGCTACGTGGGACATGAAGCACATTTGGGACAAAATTGCCTGGTCTATCCTCAGGTGGTAATACGTGAAAAGGTTTTTCTCGGCAACCGTGTAATCGTCCACAGCGGCACCGTTATTGGCAGCGATGGGTATGGGTATGTAACGGTCGATGGCAAGCATGTAAAAATACCACAGGTGGGTTCTGTACTGGTTGAAGATGACGTGGAAATCGGGGCCAATGTCACTGTTGACCGTGCACGTTTCGATAAAACGATCATTGGCGAGGGGACAAAAATTGATAATCTGGTGCACATTGCCCATAATGTCATCATCGGCAAACATTGTTTGATCGTAGGGCAGGTTGGTATCTCAGGAAGTACCCGTATCGGTAACTATGTCGTTTTGGCCGGCCAGGCGGGCATTGTCGGGCATTTGGAAATCGGTGATGGGGCGGTGGTGGCGGCCCAGTCCGGGGTCAGCCGGTCCATTAAACCCGGTGAACAGGTTTTTGGATCTCCAGCCCAGCCTATTAGGGATGCGTTTAGGAATAACGCGCATATACAGAGGCTTGATAAGTATGTGGAAATGATCAAGGATTTGAAAAAGCGAGTTGAGGAGTTAGAGAAGAATAAAACATGAAGGCCGTTTTGAGAAAGCAAGTCAGATGAACGTCGTTTTGAGAAAGTAAGTCAGATGAAGGCCGTTTTTCTAATAAGAATTAAGGTAACGACACTATTCCTGGTAATCATTTGAGAAAGTAAGATTAATGAAGCAAAAAACAATAAAAAATCCCGTCACACTTTCCGGCATTGGGCTGCATTCCGGTAAAATGGCGAAGATGACAATAAAACCTGCACCTGATAACGCGGGAATTTCTTTTGTCCGCGTTGATTTAACAGATAAACCATCAGTCAAGGTCATGGCCTCCAACGCAGTCATGGATGAGAAGGTCACGCGTTGTACCGCTGTTGAATATCAGGGTGTGCGTATTTATACTGTTGAGCATTTATTGGCAGCTTTAAATGGAATGGGCATCGACAATGTAACGATTGAGATTGACTCAGAAGAGGTGCCTGGTTTGGATGGCAGCAGCCTGGAATTTCTTAAGGCATTGGAACGGTCGGGAACGATAGAACAGCAGTCTGAAAAATTTATTTTTGTCATTCAAGAACCAATGGTTGTTTCTAATAAAACTTCGACAATGGTGATGGTCCCCCATGATCAATTAAATATTTCTTATACGCTGGATTATGACCATCCATTGTTGCGTTCACAGTTTTTTTCACAATCCGTCGACCATCATTCTTTTGTTAAAGAGTTGGCGGCGGCCCGGACGTTTTGCTTGGAATCTGAAGCTGATGAAATAAGGGCCCATGGTTTGGCTAAGGGTGCTAATTATCAAAACACCTTGGTCATGTCGACGAAAGGTCCTTTGGAGAATACATTGCGGTTTCCTGATGAATGCGCACGCCACAAGGTCCTGGATATCGTTGGAGATTTATACTTATTAGGTTATCCTGTGAAAGGGGCCATCTATGCCACCAAAAGCGGGCACACTTTAAATCGGGCCATGGTCAAAAAGATAGAGGCACAGCGCCAGAAGTACACCACTGCCTTTTACCCCGCTGCGACACCCGGGGGGGGGCGGAGGGTTTTTAATATTAATGAAATCATGAAAATCCTGCCGCATCGTTATCCTTTTTTGTTTGTGGACAGGGTCATTGAGATTGAACCTGGAAAAAAAGGGATTGGGATCAAGAATGTGACAGTCAATGATGGATTCTTTCAGGGTCATTTCCCTCAAAAACCGGTCATGCCAGGGGTGATCATGATCGAAGCCATGGCCCAAACTGCGGGAGTTGTGGTATTGACCAGCGGGGCACATAATGGTAAAGTAGCTTTATTCATGTCTATTTCGGATGTGAAATTCCGTAAGGTGGTTTATCCCGGGGACCAGTTATTGATGGAAGTTGAGATCATCCGGGACAGGGAACGCACCGCGCATGTTAAAGGGGTGGCGCGGGTTGATGGGGATGTTGCTATTGAAGCAGACATGATGTTTTCTTACACAGAGGCGCATTATCTTAATAATTGAGCAGTTGAATATGGCAAATAAAATCCATAAAACAGCGATAGTGGGCGAATTTGTTAAGCTTGGGGAAAATGTGGGCATCGGACCCTACGCGGTCATCGATGGCCAGGTCACTTTAGGCGACAATGTCATCATCGGGGCGCATTGTGTGGTTGAGGGGTATACCACCATCGGGAATGGATGTCAATTATATACCGGGGCCGTGATCGGTTCTCCTCCGCAAGACAGAAAACATCAAAAAACAGACAAGGTTTTTTTGACCATTGGTGCCAATAATGTTTTTCGTGAATATGTGACAGTCAATCCCGGCACCATCGAGGGCGGCGGTGAGACCTGCATCGGTGACAATAATTTGTTTATGGCCTGCTGTCATGTGGCACATGATTGTAAAATTGGCGATGATTGTGTCCTGGCCAATTATGTCGGGCTTTCAGGTCATGTGACCATTGAAGACCGGGCGGTGATCGGCGGTTTGTCCGGTGTTCATCAGTATGCCAGGGTGGGGTACTTGTCCATGATAGGGGGTTGTTCCAAGGTCAATCAAGATGTCCCGCCGTTTTCTTTAGTGGATGGGAACCCGGCCACTTTAAGAGGCTTAAATATCGTGGGGTTAAAACGGGCAGACATCCCGTCAGCTAACCAAATGGCTTTGCGCCGTGCATTTAAAATCCTTTTTAACTCCGGGTTAAACCGCAGCCATGCCGTCCTTCAGGTCAAAGAACAGTTAAACGGTTTGGCTGAGATCCACCGTGTCATTGAGTTTATCCAATTATCCAAACGTGGCATCTCCTAATTTAAAAATTATCGGACTTATCGCTGGTAACAGGCAATTTCCTTTTTTATTTGCCAGGGCGGCGCGCGATCAGGGGTATAAGGTCATCGCGGCAGGGGTCGCGGGCGACACGTCTGTGTTTTTGTATTTTTTCGTCGATAAATTTAAATATTTTAAAGTGGGTGAATTAAAAAAGCTCTTTGAGTATTTCCGCGCGAATTCAGTCGATCGAGTGATCATGGCCGGCCAGGTCAACCAGGACAACCTGTTTAATCCATCTGTCCATTTAGATGAAGAGTTTCAAGCCCTGTCCAATGCCCTCCATGACCGCAAGGCCGACACTATTTTTGCGGCTGTTGCTGATCGTTTGAATAAAGAAGGCATGGACCTGCTCGATTCCACTTTTTTATTAAAGAAATATATTGCACCCCGTGGTACGTTGACCAAACGGGGGCCCACGGTGAGCGAATTAAAGGACATTGAATTTGGATTGACTATAGCCAAGCTCATGGGGGGCATTGATATTGGCCAGACCGTGGTGGTCAAAGATAAAGCGATTGTGGCCATTGAAGCGATGGAAGGCACAGACCGTGCCATTGCCAGAGGAGGCCAGATCGCCCGTAGGGGGGCTGTCGTGGTCAAGGCCTCCAAACCTGCCCAAGACAATCGTTTTGATGTGCCGGTTATCGGCCCCCGCACCATCCAAACAATGGCCTCGGTCAAGGCAGCTTGCCTGGCCATTGAATCCGGAAAGACCTTGATCATCGACCGCGAAAAAACTGTAAACCTGGCTAATCAAGCGGACATTTGTCTTGTTGCGACCTAGGCAAGATAGGACAGGCGTATTATTGAGTATAAAAAGTATAGATAGGAGACAAACATGCTTCACATTAACCGCAGGATCAAGGACATTGTAGGATCAACGACATTGGCGATTACGGCCCGGGCCAAGGAATTGGCGGCACAGGGGCATGATGTGGTGAATTTTGCGGCGGGTGAGCCTGATTTTGATACGCCTGATTTCATTAAGAAAGCTGGCATCAAAGCCATTGAGAGCGGCATGACAAAATACACCCCTTCCATTGGGACCCAGGATTTACGCGAGGCCATTGCTGCAAAATTTCAAAAGGACAATGGACTCATCTACAAACCTAATCAGATTGTTGTTTCCTGCGGTGCCAAACATTCATTGTTCAATATTATCCAAGTTTTAGTCGATGATGGGGACGATGTGGTTTTTCAATCCCCTTATTGGGTGAGCTATCCTGAAATGGTGAAGGCCGCCGGGGGCAAGTCTGTTATTGTCCCCACTAATGCCGTAAGCGGGTTTAAGATGACCCCGGATTTGTTGAAGAAACACATTACACCTAAAACAAAAATATTGATCATTAATTCACCGTCCAATCCAACGGGTGTCATGTATGATAAAGAAGAACTGGCCCGGATTGCTGAGATTTGTGTGGCCCGCAAGATTTATGTGATTAGTGATGAAATCTATGAAAAATTGGTTTATGATGCTAGCGTCTCTACCTCGATAGCATCGCTCAGTAAAGAGATTTTTGACCTGACGCTGACCGTCAATGGTGTATCAAAAGCGTATGCCATGACCGGCTGGCGGATAGGCTATGCGGCAGGGGCGGTTGAGATCATGGAATATATTAAAAAATACCAGGACCATTCGACTTCCAATCCAGCATCGATCAGCCAGGCCGCGGCATTGGAGGCATTGAAAGCTTCCCAAGAGTCCGTTGATCAAATGCGGCAGATTTTTAAAAAGCGCCGAGATTTAATGCTGCAATGCTTAGACAGGGTCGAGGGGATTTCTTATATACGTCCAGAAGGTGCTTTTTACGTTTTTTGTGACTTTTCCAAAATAGGTGATGCGGCCTTGATTGCCAAACAGATGTTGGATGATATCAAGGTTGCAGGTATACCGGGTGACGGTTTTGGGGCTTCAGATTACATCAGGTTTAGTTTTGCCACATCGGAGGCCCGTATCCAGGAAGGCATTTCCCGTGTGGCCAAATGGATTGCCAATCAAACTTCGCCCAAGCTAAAGGTGTAACTGGCAAATGGAAAAAACTCCGCTTTTACGGGAACTTCTTTTATTGACCATCCAGGAAAAAGCTTCTGACTTGCATTTGACTGAGAAATCTCCGCCGATCCTTCGTATTGACGGACGGCTGGTGCAGTGTACGGCCAAGGTCTTGACCCGTGATGAAATACATGAAATAATTTACAGCGTCCTCTCCGACACCCAGAAGGCCAAATTTGAAGAAGAAATGGAACTCGATTTTTCATTGGCTTTAACGGGCATGGACCGTTTTCGCGTGAATGTGCATGTCCAACGGGGTTCCGTCGAGGCTGCGTTCCGCCGCATTTCTTTATTCATCCCTTCCATGGAAGAGCTGCAATTGCCGCCGGTGATTGCGGATTTGGCACGAAGGCAAAATGGTCTGGTCTTGGTCACTGGTCCTACAGGTACAGGTAAAACTACGACTTTGGCGTCGATGATCAACCTTATTAATTCCGAACGTACTGCTGTGATCATGTGTATTGAAGACCCTATTGAGTATATTTTTACGAACAATAAATCGGTGATCAAGCAGCGGGAGGTCCATCGTGATACCAACTCTTTTTCTGAGGCCCTTAAGCGTTGTTTACGCCAGGACCCGGATGTGATCGTGGTGGGAGAAATGCGTGATTTGGAGACGATTTCAACGGCATTGACAGCGGCAGAAACCGGACACTTGGTTTTGGCCACCGTGCACACACCGGATGCCCCGCAAACCATTGAGCGTATCATTGATGTTTTCCCTCCCTATCAACAGCAGCAGGTACGGCTTCAGCTCTCAACAGCTTTACAGGGTGTTGTTTCTCAAAAGTTGGCCCCCAGGGCATCTGGCAAGGGGCGGATCATGGTCCCGGAAATCATGATAGCCACCGCCGGTGTCCGTAATCTGATCCGTGAAAAATCTGTTGAACAGCTTCGTTCAGCCATACAAACCGGCGGTCAATACGGGATGCGTACTTTTGATAAATCCCTTAAAGAACTTTATGAAAAGAATATTATAACATTTCAGACAGCATTGAATTTAGCGACAGATGTCAATGAATTAAAGACGTTATTGTCAAAAAAATAACCCTCAATCTGATAAGCCCGCCCTGTTAGCGGCTAAGCGGCGGGCTCCTGTAAGGAGAGAATGATGAGTCATACAGTAACTTTATTACCCGGAGACGGTATCGGCCCGGAAGTGACCAACGCCATGCGGATGTGTGTGGATGCCACAGGTGTAAAGATCAATTGGGAAGTGCATGAGGTCGGCGAGAAGTCCATGCAAAAACACGGCAAACCATTGACAGATGAAGTGCTGGATTCTATCCGCCGTAACAAAACGGCAATCAAGGGGCCCATTACGACGCCTGTTGGGAAAGGCTTTCGTTCGGTCAATGTTCAGTTACGCCAGTCGTTGGATTTGTTCGCCTGTGTGCGCCCTTGTCTTTATTATGAAGGCACTAAGACCCCCATTACGAATGTGGATTTGATGATATTCCGTGAGAATACGGAAGATTTGTATGCTGGCATTGAGTTTGACCTTGGTACCCCTGAGTGCGACCGGCTGCGCTCCTTGATCAATGAGATGTCGCCTAAGAAAATCAAACAAGATGCGGCCATTTCCATCAAGCCAATTTCGGTGAGCGGATCTAAGCGCATTGTCAAATTTGCTTTTGAATGGGCGGTCAAACTTGGACGCAAGAAGATGACGGCTGTGCATAAGGCCAATATAATGAAATTTACCGATGGCTTATTCTTGCAATGTGCCAAGGACGTGGCCCGTGAATATGAGGGACGCATTGAATTTAACGACAATATTGTGGATAATATGTGCATGCAATTGATCCAATATACATTTCTGTATGATTGTTTGGTATTGCCAAATTTGTATGGTGACATTGTTTCTGACCTGTGCGCCGGTCTGGTCGGTGGTTTGGGAGTGGCCCCAGGTGCAAATTATGGCGATGAAATCGCCTTATTTGAACCTGTCCATGGTTCTGCACCTAAATATGCCGGCCAGAACAAGGTCAATCCCACTGCGACAATCCTTTCCGCTGTATGGATGTTGCGCCATCTTAAGGAAAATGCCGCAGCTGATCGTCTAGATAAAGCTGTCCGTATCATCCTGAAGGAAGGGACATCGGTGACGTATGACCTAAAGTCCGATCGCAGCGATCCTACGGCTGTCGGGACCTCGCAAATGGCTGAAGCGATTTGTAAAAAGCTGTAATGGCTTTTTTAAATGTATTGGTTTAAGTGGGAAAAGCCGTTGGGAATTGACCCAACGGCTTTTTGATAATTCACCGGTATGGAGAGCATGGGGCAGGGAATGGTTGTCGAAGATTGGGGATTGATCGAATATGCCCAAGCCCTTCAACGGCAGAGGGGGTTGGTGCAAAGTCTGCTGGAAGGCGCAAGTGACCATTTGGTCCTTTGCGAACACCCAGCGGTCTTGACGCTGGGAAGAATGACCAATCCAGACAGTTTGCTTTACCAGAGAAAAGAAATTGAGGAACGCGGTATAACGATAATAAACGTCGACCGTGGAGGTGATGTGACCTTGCATGCGCCAGGGCAATTGATTGTTTATCCGATCTTTAATTTAAATAATTATGGCAAAGATCTTAAAGTATATATGGAGACCCTTGAAGAAGTTGCGGTTGATTTATTGAAGAATTTTGGTATATTGGCAATAAGCA
>CAYZLU010000042.1:0-11161 GCA_964479285.1 uncultured Planctomycetales bacterium
GAATTGAACCCGGGTCCTTGAGTCTCGTAATATAAGCGTCTACATGTGTATTTTGCCTACTTTTCTCTCATCCCTGACCCTCCGGCAAACAGGATTGTTTCAGGACCAGTCCTCTTAGATCTCGCTTCAATGTTGAAGACAAACATTAAAGCCAGCCTGCTCTTGACTGTTTATCTCACTAGCAGGCGTTGTGAGTAAACAGGCTTAGTTACGTATAACTAAGACTTAGCGAGCGACTACAGGCATCATTGGCATTGCTGCAACTGTAGGAGCCATAAAATCATCAGCACCTACTTGAGCTTTACCATTGAAACCAGCAAACGCATCGCTTAACATTAACGTATTAGCGTTTTTGTTATTTAGTTTTTGCTTAGCGTATTTTACGAGGCCAACCAAGCTTCCTCGACACGCGGCCTATACCCGACTAACACAAGTCGAAACCAATCACCCCCATTAGAAAGAGCAGATACATTTATACTATAACGCAAGATGGGGGTTTTGGCAAATAAAGCGTAGCGGCTGAGCTTAAAAATAGGGGACAGCGCCCTATTTTGATTACGAAGATATCGAATAAAATAGGGCGCTGTCCCCTATTTTTCGGCTACCGTTTTCTTTTAATCGAACGATCGATTTCCCTTTTTACTTCCCGTTTTTTGATATCTTCACGCTTATCATACAATTTCTTGCCCTGCCCCACGGCGATTTCCACCTTGACCCAGCCGCGCTTGTTAAAATACATCTTGGTCGGAATGAGCGTCAGTCCTTTGCGGGTCAGGGCCCCATGGATACGCTCCATCTCCTTGGCATGCACCAGAAGTTTGCGCGGGCGTGCGGGCTCTTCATTCAAATACGAAGCTTGCTCGTAGGGATTAATATGGAGGTTGTAAAGATATAGCTCACCTTTATCGATATGGGCAAACGCATCCGTAAAACTGGCCCCTCCGGCACGCACGGACTTGACCTCACCGCCGTTTAAGGCGATGCCGCACTCCCATTTATCGAGAAGGGTATAATTGTGATACGCTTTTTTGTTCGTTGCGATGGTTGACATAAATTTGAGAGCTTTACTCCCCCTCCCTAACCCTCCCACTCTCATGCCGAGTACTCCTATAAGTCGCCACAAGGGGGAGGGAATTTCTCAATTAATCAACTTTCCATATAACCCTAAAAAAATGGGTATTGTTATCATACTCAAAAGATGCGTAAAAAAAATACTTTGGTTAACAAAATCCTGGTTTTTAGTTTCGTAATTTCGGCCAATGATCGACAGTGTAATGGAACTGGGCATGCAGGACTGGACAATGGCCACAAAGCTGATCAATGGATTTAACTTTAAATGGGATAAAACGAGCAAGGTAATCAAAGGCACGGCAATTAATTTGATCAATACGACACCCGTTACCTGGGTCCAGGGCACCCGGGTCAAACTGGACAGGCTCAAATTACCCCCAATGACGATCATGGCCAAGGCCATCGCCGCATCCCCCAAAATCTTGACCGGTTTTAAAATAATCTCCGGCATGGCACCTGGCCCAAAAACTAATACAAATACTACCGCTGCCGACATGCTTAATAAAGGAGGATTGATCATTTTTTTTAAATCCATGTGAGGATTTTTTCCTCTGGTTAACAGCCATACTCCCAGGGACCATAAGCACGTGTCAAAACCGATAACGGAAAGGATCACGCAGGTATATATTTGAGGCCCTAATCCGCCTAACAGCAATGCCATGACCAGCAATAAAGGAATATAGCCGGCATTATGCAAACACGATACAGCCAAAAACTCGTCCTTAAAGGCAGGGACAGGCACGACTTTTATTACTAAAAAAGCGACCAACAAACCGGTCAGGACCAGGCTGATATTAATAAGCGGGAACTGCCACCAAAAGGGCATACGTACGACATCAAGGTTCTTAATGATCTGGTAAAAAATAAACAAAGGGAAGAATATATTAACACTTAAAAAAGACAGGAGCTTAAGGCCTGGTCCCTGGATAATACCGCTGCGGACCAAATAAAAACCCATGGCCCCCATGGCAAAAATTTGGGCCACTGCAATTGAAGAAGTTTGAAAAGTCATCGGTATCATTTTTAAAATTCCAAGGGTTCGATTATAACAGTTGCGCGTTCTTGTTGACAGACAAATTTCATACCGTTATACTGAAAGTCTTGTCAGGCTGTCCTTCTGGCACGCAGATAAGAACGTTTGCCGGGGTGGCGGAATTGGTATACGCGTACGTCTCAGAAGCGTATGGCGAAAGCCTTGAGAGTTCAAATCTCTCCTCCGGCACCATTATAGATGTACTTAAATTTGTCACCCCCGAATATTTCAATCGGGGGGCCATTTACAGGATTAATCCTGTTGTGGATTCCCGCTTTCGCGGGAATGACGTTATCGGGAGTTTTTTATGAGTGACGATGTAAATGTTAAAAAAAATCCTGTAATGGACGATGTCGAGCTTAAAGATTGGCTCGCTTCCCTTGATTATGTCTTAAACAGCGGTACACCTGACAGGGTCCAATACCTCCTGCAGCAGCTTCAAATCCGGGCCCAGGAATCAGGCGTCACACTTCCCTTTACCTATAACACACCCTATATAAACACCATTCCCAAAGACAAACAACCCGCATTTCCGGGTAACCGCGAATTGGAACGCCGCATTAAATCCATTGTCCGCTGGAATGCCATGGCCATGGTGGTGCGGGCCAATAAGCTTACCGAAGGTGTTGGAGGGCATATTTCAACCTATGCTTCCTCTGCCACCCTTTATGAAATAGGTTTTAACCATTTTTTCCGTGGGGCTACCGATACTAGTAACGGTGACCTCGTATATTTCCAGGGCCATGCCTCACCCGGTATTTATGCCCGCGCCTTTGTGGAAGGACGTTTATCAGAAAAGAATTTGTATAATTTCCGCAGGGAACTGGCTGATGGCGGAGGCCTGTCATCCTATCCTCATCCCTGGCTGATGCCCAGCTTTTGGCAATTCCCTACGGTTTCCATGGGATTGGCCCCTATCATGGGCATTTATCAGGCCCGTTTTAACCGTTATTTGGAAGACCGTGGCCTTAAGCCCAAGGATGACAATAAGGTCTGGGTATTCATGGGTGATGGGGAATCAGATGAACCTGAATCTTTGGGTGCTTTGACCATGGCCTCCCGTGAAAAACTGGACAATTTGATCTTTGTCATCAATTGTAATTTACAGCGCCTGGATGGTCCGGTGCGCGGCAACGGCAAAATCATCCAGGAATTGGAAGCCCTTTTCCGCGGGGCCGGCTGGAACGTCATCAAGGTCATCTGGGGTGAAGATTGGGACAACCTTTTAGAAAAAGACACCGAAGGCCTGCTGGCACGCCGGATGGGAGAAATTGTCGATGGTGAATACCAGAAATATTCTGTTTCCGAAGGCAGCTATATCCGCGAAAAATTCTTTGGCACAGACCCGCGCCTGCTTGAAATGGTGGCCCACCTATCAGATGAACAACTCGCTGAAATGCGCCGCGGCGGCCATGATCCTGAGAAAGTTTATGCCGCTTATAAGGCCGCGGTGGATTATAAAGGCGCCCCAACAGTAGTACTGGCCAAGACCATCAAAGGTTATGGTTTGGGTGAATCTGGTGAAGGCAAAAATATTTCCCATAACCAGAAAAAACTTAATGACCAGGAACTTAAAGAATTCCGCTCCCGCTTTAACATCCCCATCTCAGATGCGGAGGTGGCCAAAGCGCCTTTTTATAAACCAGCAGAAGATTCCCCGGAGATGAAGTATATCCGTCAACGCCGCGGCGTCCTGGGAGGCAGCTTGCCTCTTCGCCGCACTGAAAGCACAGCACTCAAAACCCCTTCGGAAGAGATCTTTGAAGAATTTTATAAAGGCACTGAAGGCCGGGCAGTATCAACAACCATGGCTTATGTCCGCGTGCTTTCAAAGCTGCTGCGGGACGAATCGATCGGTAAATACATTGTTCCCATCATCCCGGACGAGGCCCGCACCTTTGGTATGGAAGGCCTCTTTCGCCAATGCGGGATTTATTCCCACGTAGGCCAGCTCTATGAACCTGTGGACGCAGACAGCCTGATGTATTACAAGGAAGCCAAGGACGGCCAGATTTTAGAAGAAGGCATTAACGAAGCCGGCTCCATCTCCTCTTTTATCGCGGCGGGGACAGCTTATGCGTCCCATAACATTAACACAATCCCCTTCTACACTTATTATTCGATGTTTGGCCCCCAGCGGGTGGGTGACTTGGTCTGGGCCGCGGGCGATTTACGCTGCCGTGGTTTTTTGGTCGGTGCCACTTCAGGGCGTACCACTTTAAACGGCGAAGGCCTGCAGCACCAGGACGGCCATACGCACCTGTTGACCTCGACAGTGCCTAATCTGGTTTCCTATGACCCTGCCTTTGCCTATGAGATCGCGGTGATCATCCGCCATGGCATTGAACGCATGTATGAAAACCAGGAAAGCGTATTTTTTTATATCTCCGTTGGAAATGAAAATTATAACATGCCTCCCATGCCGGGGGATGTAAGGTCAGGCATTATCAAAGGATTATACCGCTTAAGCCAATCAACTAAACCCTCTGACCTGAAAGCGCATTTATTAGGCTCAGGGGCGATCATGAACCAGGTCTTAGAAGCCCAAAAAATCCTGGAAGAAAAATACAATGTTTCCAGCGACGTGTGGTCAGCCACCAGTTACAATGAATTGCGCCGTGAAGCGCTGCATGCCCAACGCGAAAATTTATTGAATGGCAAAAAAGACCGCGTCCCTTATGTCACGCAGCTGCTCCAAAATGAAAAAGGCGTTTTTGTGTCCGCCTCTGATTATATGAAGGTCTTGGGGGACTCCATCCGTCAATGGGTACCTGGCCCTTATACCGTGCTTGGTACCGATGGGTTCGGCCGTTCGGAAAGCCGTGAGGCCTTGCGTGATTTCTTTGAAGTGGACGCTAAACATATCGTCTGGGCCACCCTGACAACTTTGCATGAGCAAAAGCAAATCGGGGACGATATATTATACAAAGCCCAAGGTGATTTAAAAATTAATCCTAAGAAAATTAATCCGATGATTTCGTAAACAAATGTCAATGCGGGGATTTCGCATGTGTCATTGCGAGAAGCATAGCGCAGCGAAGCGACGAAGCAATCTTTTAAGAGATTGCTTCACTCCCTTCGGTCGTTCGCAATGACACAATATTAAAAATACTCCCATACACTGACGCAAAGATTTAAGGACATCTATGGCAGAATTGAAACTTCCCGAACTAGGTGAAAACATCACCCAAGGCACTGTCACCAAGATTTTGGTGAAAAACGGAGATGCCATCAAAAAGGGGCAAAATATCCTGGAACTGGAAACAGACAAAGCTGTTTTAGAGGTCCCTTCCAGTGCTGATGGGATTGTCGGCGATATCCTGATCAAAAGCGGCACGGTCATCAAAGTCGGCCAACCAATATTTAAATTATCAGAAAGCACAACCCCATCCGTGGAAGCAACCCAGGGAACCCAACCGACCGCCAAACCAAGCAGCACGCAGGCTTTCGAAGATAGCGATGTCAAGCAAGTAATAGGGAATATAGGTGAAAGCACCCCAGGGAAACAACCGACCGCCAAACCAAGCACCATCTCAGAAATGAAATTACCTGCCTTAGGTGAAAATATCGAAAAAGGCACCGTCACTAAAATTTTGGTGAAAGCCGGTGATACCCTGAAAAAAGGACAGAATATTTTAGAGATTGAAACCGATAAAGCGGTATTAGAAGTCCCTTCTTCGACTGAGGGCCTGATCAAAGAAATTTTAATCAAGCCTGGTACTGTCATCAAAGTAGGCCAGCCGATCTTTAAGATCGAAGGCGGATCTAGTGTCATTGAGAGAAGCCCGCAGGGCGACGAAGCAATCTCTAGAAAAACACCGAATTCTGCAGAGATACCTGCCAATAAAACAGAGATTGCTTCACTCCCTACAGTCGTTCGCAAAGACACGGTAAACGTAGCAACTACATCTGCCACTATTCCTGTCCGTAAGGACATCCCAGCCGCACCATCGGTGCGTTTATTGGCGCGTGAATTGGGTATTGATATTGCCCAGGTCCCCGGCTCAGGCCGTGGCGGGCGTATTTCCAACGATGATGTGAAGGCCTATTGTAAAAAAATTAATACATCCCATGCCGTTGGTAGTGGTGTGGCTGCAACTTCCCAGCCTCTGCCTAATTTCACCAAATGGGGCAATGTACGGCGTGAAGCCATGAGTAATGTGCGCCGGAAAACTGCGGAACATTTGTCTAATGCCTGGAGCAGCATCCCTCATGTCACCCAATTCGACAAGGTTGATATCACTGAACTGGAAAAACTGCGCAAAAGCATTTCCGGCAACAATAAAAAGATTTCCGTGACACCTTTCATCATTAAAGTAGTGGCCGCGGCCTTGAAAAAATTCCCGCAATTTAACTCCAGCATTGACATGTCAACCCAGGAAATTGTTTTTAAAGATTATGTCAATATCGGGGTCGCGGTTGACACGGACCGCGGTCTCCTGGTCCCGGTGTTAAAAAATGTGGATAAAATGTCCATCCTGCAGATATCTGATGAATTGACCGCCATGGCTGAAAGGGCGCGCCTGCGTAAAACCACCATTGAAGAAATGCAGGGCGGATGTTTTACGATCTCTAATTTGGGCGGTATCGGCGGAACTTGCTTTACACCCATCGTGAATTGGCCGGAAGTGGCCATTCTGGGCGTATCGCGGGGTTCCATGGAACAAGTTTATAGTGACGGGCATTTTTTGCCAAGGCTGATGCTCCCCTTGTCTTTATCGTACGATCACCGCATGATTGACGGTGCCGATGGCGCGCGTTTTATCCGCTGGGTCTGCGAAGCCATTCAACAGCCTTTTTTGTTGGATTTGAATAAATAAGAAATCTAGTTCCCTCCCCCTTGATGGGGGAGGATAGGTAGGGGTGGAAAATAGGGTTCGTCGTAATTACCCCCTCCCTGACCCTCCCCACAAGGGGGAGGGAATAGAAATGGTTTATAAATTATGAGTTCTTCAACACCATTAGTCGTCATCGGTGCCGTCCCCGGTGGGTATGCCGCAGCTTTTTTAGCGGCTGATTTGGGGATGGAAGTCGCGATCGTCGAAAAAGAGGCCAATCCTGGCGGCGTCTGCCTGTATCGGGGCTGTATCCCTTCCAAAGCTTTTTTGCATGCAGCCAAAATCATCAGTGAAGCCAAGCATGCCAAGGCCTTTGGCATTGAATACAATGAACCAAAAATAGACATCAATAAACTGCGCGATTGGAAAAAAAGTGTGGTCAGCAAGTTGACCGGCGGTTTGGGCCAATTAGCACGTGCCCGCAAAATTAAATATATTCAGGGAGAAGCAAATTTTATCAATTCCAATACCTTGAAAATCAAGAAAGCAGATGGTTCCAGTGAAGAACTGGCTTTTCAAAAAGCAATTTTGGCCACGGGCTCCCGTCCGGCGGTAATACCTAATTTACCCAAATCCCCTGATATCTGGGACTCTACAACTGCCTTGGACATGGAAATTGTCCCTGAAAATTTGTTAGTCGTCGGCGGCGGCTATATCGGCATGGAATTGGGCACGGTCTACCATGAATTAGGCTCCAAGGTCTCGGTGGTAGAAATGACACCAGGTCTTTTGCCCGGCGCGGACCGTGATTTGACCGATGTCCTTTACAAACGTGTTAATGCCATGTTTTCCAAAATAATGCTGGAGACCAAGGTCATTAAGATGGAAAGCGGCAATAAAGGCATCACCGTCACTTTCGCTGACAAAGAAGGTAAAGAATTTAAAGAAGAATATAATAAAGTCCTGGTTTCTATCGGCCGCCGTCCCAATTCGGAAAATCTGGACTTGGAAAACACTAAGGTCAAGGTCACTCCCCGCGGCTTTGTTGAAGTCAATGACCAGCGCCAAACCGCAGACCCAAGTATTTATGCCATTGGTGACATTGCCGGAGACCCTATGCTGGCCCATAAAGCATCCCATGAAGGGCGTGTGGCGGTGGAAGCCATCATGTGTCATAAGGTCGCTTTTGAACCGCAGGCCATCCCTGCCGTCGTCTTTACCGACCCGGAAATCGCCTGGTGCGGCATGACTGAAATTGACGCTGCCAAGTCAGGGCGCGAAGTGAGTGTTGTCAAGTTCCCCTGGGCCGCCTCAGGCCGGGCACTTACCCTTGACCGTACTGACGGACTGACCAAACTCGTCATTGACCCTAACACTCAACGGGTCCTGGGAGTGGGTATTGTTGGGGTCGGGGCCGGAGAAATGATCGCTGAAGGGGTCGTAGCCATTGAAATGGGCGCCGTGGCCCAAGACCTAAAACTGTCCATCCATCCCCATCCAACGCTCTCCGAAACCATCATGGAAGCCGCTGAAAGCTTTTTTGGCCACAGCACGCATATTTACAAGCCTAAAAAATAATATTTCCGAAGCTGTCTTCCCCTCTTTTTTTCAAATAGGGGTTAGGGGAGTTTGCCTGTATTGACTTCATCCGGCAAATCTAAAAATTGGCGTAGATCCTTCGTCTTGCGGACATCAATGATTTCCGGCTCAAAGCCCGGGGCATCGAGCAATTGCTGCAGCATGGCAGCATCGATATAAAAATGGGAGAAACGGGTACCTTCCATTCTAGTCTGTACATCCATACCAGCCAGGGTTAAATCAATACCTCCCAAATCCCTGGAATGAACCATACTGTTATCAGCAGGAAGGATTGGACGGGGAAGATTTTCTTCTAATCTATCTTCTCTTCGGGGCACTGATTGGTGGGGAACACTTAATAATTTTGCCAACCTGAGATACAAACCTTTTTTATGCGGATTTTTCCCTTTATTCGCATACCTGGTAAATATTTCCCTAAAAGCGCGCCTGTTTTGGTCACTTAAAGTAAATTCCGAGAAATAAAAAATCAATTCAGGCCTCCAATAATCAAAAGAACTCTTTGAAGACGCATTCAGTTCTTTTACGAATCGATCAAATATTAAATTTATTTTATCCTTGGGTAACTTGTCACAAAACTGGTTTAGATTTCCGTATTCCATCGTACTTATTACAAAACCCCTGTTGACCTCTTTGTCCAATTGCATGCATTGGACAATATTTCTTAAATCATCAGCATTAAAATATTGCAACCAGTTTTTTATCTGAAACATTTCTTCGAACAAATGCTCCATAACATCAATATCTACCGGTGAAAAGGAGTGACGCAGGCTCATGGCTGAAAAATACCTCTTAACAAAAGGGACATATCCCATTCCCTGGTATTGAACCATATAAGAGGGGATGGATGCAAGCCGTACTTGCATCCAATTTTCGTTATGCCCCAATAAAGCTTCCAATACCGCATTAACGGCTTTAGGATCATTCCTGGTCAGCAAACCCCAAAGCGCAGTGTTGGCAAGGGCTTCTTTATCCTTATTAAATTTATATTTATTCCAATTCTCCAAAAACAGTTGTAACACATCAGGGTCCTTCTTGCCTTTATCCGACAAAACATTCAAAGCGATTTGCAGCACTTCATCAGGGTCATACCACTCAAACAGGGCTTCTAAGGACTTAGGATCAATTTTCGTGAGGCCGAAAGCCTTGGCTGTGCCTTGAAAATTTAAAGGTTTTTTAGCAGCTTTCAATGCAAATGCCACGATTTTGGGCTCGTCCTTCGGATCATGATCTTCTTGAAGATCTCCCAATATCTCGGGCCCCAGTACAGGATCTAGCTCTAAGGCCTTCATTAAATCCTCCTGTAGGTCAGGGTCCTGGTGCTGCACTAATTGAAATAATGCTTCTTGGCGCACCTTAGAATGAGGATTGGTGAAAAGCTCCGATCTTATTTCTGCAAGATTTCCATTGAAATCTGTGCTGGCTAATTTCTTTATATTTTCTTCCTGCACCTTCCCCTGGTTCCAATAACGACTCCCTCCTGCGACACTCAAGGCCAAAAGGACCCCTATGGAGACCAGGCACCAAAATTTCTTTTCTGCCTGCGAAAAAGAACCCATGGCCTTGTCCGCAGGTCTCCTATGGAAAGTCCGTAAGGAAGCCATGATCGTGATTAAAGAGCCATTGTCCATCTTTTCACGGATGGAAGGACCATTCAAGAATAAATCATTTGGATCCACGGCCAAGGTGCCGTCAATGCCCAAAGAAGTCGCACTCATGGCGAAATCCATCCCGCCCGAAAAATATTTCCTTGGGATGATCTCCTGAGTCAAAGGGTCTTGCTCTTCCTTGATGTAATTGTAGACACCCTTTTTGAACGCCTGCAAATACCGTTGATAGATCTTTTGTTTCTCCTTCGGGTCATCCATATTGACCCCCGATATCTTATTACGGTCAGAATATACCCTGTTTAAGATGCTGTCCTTGATCTTTTTCTTGTACCATACGGCTAAAATCAAGGAATTATAGATCTGACGTAGTTTGGCGAAATTCTTGTTTTCATTGACCTCAATGGTCAATTCGGGAATGACTATCTCGCGGATGATTTGGGAGCCTAAGGTACTTGTGGCTTCTGTTGAGGCGTTAGGGTGGAAAAACTTTCTTGATAATGCAAGATAATCTTGTTCAAGCATGACCTTGAGTTTTGATTCCTCCACATATGCCGTACCTGTTTTAGCATTTTCGTATACGACGGCTTTCTCGGGTACTATCCAGACTTTATTAAAGGTGCTGACCGGGACATTGGTAGTGCCATATTTTCTCGCTGCTTTTTCATAAATGCGTTTCCAAAATTTCTTACCTATCACATCCTCGGGGTAAATCAAACTGGCAGTTATCTGCTTAAGCATGTAGTCTTCAGCCAGCAGGTCCCTCCCCATTTCGGTCAGGCCAAAGCTTTGAGGGATGATGCGGTCTTTTTCGTAAGGGCTTAAGTTGACCCAGAGGTCTTTTTCAGGGATGGTAAGGCTGACTAGGAAGTATTTGATTAGTTTGGTGGCTTCGGTTTTAAGTTGTTCTTGTTGTGGATCCCCGACGAACAACTGTGAGTGTCCGGTTTGAGGACGAAAAGCATTAGGGGATGACATGCGTTTTAACGGGGAATCGCCTTGATCGAGTATAAAATCGAAACGGAAAGGGTTATCGGGATGGACCTTGATTCCTTTAAGGATTGGCGGGTCAAAAG
>CAYZLU010000043.1:0-11084 GCA_964479285.1 uncultured Planctomycetales bacterium
GGTCTCCTTTGAAGAAGGTGTCGCTAAAATCTTAAAACACATTGATTATTGGCGCGAAGCTCCTGTGTGGACGCCTGATAGCATAAAAGAGGCAACGCAGGATTGGTTTAAATACCTGGTAAAGGATTAAAAATGGAACTGATTGTCAAAAATAAGATATTATCTCCCAAGGACATAGCTCAAAGGCTTGAAAACTATAGGGTTAAGGGAAAGAAGGTGGTCCACTGTCATGGTGTTTTTGATATTTTACACTTAGGGCATATCCGTCATTTTAATTTAGCAAAAAAGGAAGGGGACATCCTGGTGGTGACGTTGACAGCGGATAAACATGTTAAACGCGGACCGGGCCGTCCAATTTTTAATCAAAACTTACGGGCTGAAACCATTGCTTCATTGGAAGTCGTTGATTATGTGGGGATTGTTGATGCTCCAACCTCGACAGATACGATTAAATTGTTAAAGCCGGATTTTTATGCCAAGGGATTAGAGTATAAGAAGCGGGAAAAAGATGTCACTGGCAAGATTTATGAGGAAGAAGAGGCCATCAAATCCGTTGGGGGCCGTATTGTTTTTACGGATGACATTACTTTTAGTTCGTCCCAGATCATCAATAACTATTTTGATACGTTCCCACCAAGGACAACGCACTATTTGAAAGCCATTGGTAAACGGTATCCGATTGAATATATTATAGAATCCCTGGAAGTTTTGAAAAATCTTAAGGTGCTGGTCATTGGAGACGCAATCGTCGATGAATACCATTATTGTGTCCCTATGGGTAAGTCGTCCAAGGAGCATTTGGTGGTGAACCGGTATATTTCTGAAGAAATGTTCGCGGGGGGAGCATTGGCCACTGCTAATAATGTGGCCAGTATATGCGGGCAGGTGGATTTGATATCCATTTTGGGCAAGATGGACACTAAAGAAGATTTTATCAAAAGCCATCTCGCTTCAAATGTTAAGCCTAAGTTTTTTTACCGGTCTGATACCAATACAATCATCAAACGGCGTTTTGTGGGTGAAGGGACCAACCGTAAGCTTTTTGAAATTTGTTATATGAAGGACAATGATATCCCCAGGCGGGAGGAGTCAAACATTGCCCGTCATTTAGAAAAGGTCATTAGTAATTACGATTTAGTGGTGGTTTCCGATTTCGGCCATGGTTTATTGACCAAAAAGCTCATTGACCTTATTTGTGAAAAATCCAAGTATCTGGCTGTCAACGCACAGACCAATAGCGCTAATATTGGGTTTAATATGGTCACTAAGTACCCGCGTGCCAACTGCATTTGTATCGACGAGCTTGAGCTGCGGTTCGCGGCGCACGATAAATTTAATGATCTGCGTAATTTGGCCAAGAAAGTGTATGAACAAATTGGATGCCAACAAATCATTGCCACACGGGGTTGGAAGGGCTCTCTGAGTTATTCGCAAAAAGAAGGTTTTCATGAGACACCGGCTTTTTCTTACCGCGTGGTGGACGCCATTGGGGCTGGAGATGCGTTTTTTGCCTTTATTGCCCCTTGTTTTGCCAGCGGCATGTCCCAGGATTTAGTGTCTTTTATTGGTAATGCTGCAGGATCTTTGGCTGTCCAGATAGTATGCAACCGCGAGCCGGTCATGGCGGTTGATCTGATGAAATTTATTAACAGGCTGTTGAAATATTAACACGAAAGGGGACACTGGGAAATGGACCAGATTAAGACTGTTTTAGTGACTGGTGGCGCGGGCTATGTGGGTGCGGTGTTGGTCCCAAAACTTTTGAAAAAAGGCCATAAAGTCAAAGTGCTCGATTTGTATATTTACGGAGAAGAGGTGTTTAATGCGGTTAAGGGACACCCAAATTTAGAGCAGATCAGAGGGGACATCCGTGATCAACAATTACTGGAAAAGGCCTTAAAAGGCTGTGACGCTGTCATTCATTTGGCATGTATTTCTAATGACCCGAGTTTTGACCTGGACGCAGGCTTGGGAAAATCCATTAATTATGATTCCTTTTTACCACTTGTCCAAATTTCAAAGAAGAATAGAATCAAAAGATTCATTTATGCTTCCAGCTCCAGTGTCTACGGCATTAAAGAAACGACAGAGGTGACAGAAGATTTACCCCTTGAGCCACTGACGGATTATTCAAAATATAAGGCCATGTGCGAAGATGTGCTGTTAAAAGAAGCCACTGATGACTTTATCGTCAGCATCATCCGGCCCGCCACGGTTTGCGGATATTCTCCAAGGATGCGCCTTGACCTGACCGTCAATATTTTGACAAACCATGCGGTCAACAAGGGGGAAATCACGGTATTCGGAGGAGAACAGACCAGGCCTAATATCCATATTGAGGACATGACAGACCTCTATGTGTATTTATTGGAAGTACCGGATGAGAAAATACATAAGAAGATTTATAATGTCGGCTATGAAAATTACAGGGTCAAAGATATCGCGAAAATGGTCCAGGCAATGGTGGGGCAGCATATTTCCATTAAAACAGTCCCGACGGACGATAATCGTTCCTATCATGTTTCATCAATCAAGATAAAGAAAGAATTGAATTTTGTTCCCCAACACACCATTGAGGAAGCTGTCAAAGATCTAAAAGAGGCATTTAACCAGAACAAGCTCCCCAATTCCATGACGGACAACCGCTATTATAACATTAAGACCATGAAGACCTTGGAACTGAAATGACGTGCCTGACTAAAATCCCTTATATCAATCTATCTCAACAGCACGCCGCGATGAAGGACAGGTTGTTGAAGGCCGTGGAGCTGGTTCTTGACCATGGACAATTTATATTCGGTCCCGAAGTAGAAGCATTTGAGGCACGCTTCGCCCGATTCTGTGAGACAAAATATGCCGTTGGAGTTGGAAACGGCACAGATGCCATTATTTTGGCCCTTAAAGCTGTAGGTGTCCAACCCGGTGATGAAGTGATCACTGTTGCCAACACCTTTGTTTCAACGGTCAGCAGCATCGTTGCTGTTGGGGCCAAACCGGTTTTTGTTGATGTCCAGGATGATTATAACATTGATGCGCGTCTTATTGAAAAAGCCGTGACCAAACGGACCAGGGCGTTATTGCCAGTGCATTTGACAGGCCGGCCGGCGGACATGGATTTGATCATGCGCATTGCAGGGAAATATAATTTAAAGGTGGTTGAAGATTGCGCCCAAGCAGTCGGTGCCCAGTTCAAGGGAAGGAAGGTTGGGTCCTTTGGTGATATTGGGTGTTTTAGTTTGCATCCATTAAAAACTCTTAATGCATGCGGAGATGGTGGGGCCATTGTCACCAATGATGAGCGAGCTTACCAGATGTGTAAAGTTTTACATGACAATGGAATGAAAAACCGCAGTGAATGTGTTGTTTGGAGCAGTAATTCCAGGCTGGATACCATGCAAGCGGCCATGTTATTGGTGAAATTAGATTTTTTGGAGCAGTGGACACAAAAAAGAATTGAGAACGCGAAGTTTTATCAAAAAGAATTTTCAAAAATTGATTTTATCCGGTTTCCCGTTGACCAACCTTATGAAAAATCTGTTTACCATATTTTTGTCCTTCAAGTTGAACAGCGGGACAAGTTAAAAGACCATCTCGCAGAAAAAGGGATCGGAACAAAAATCCATTATCCAGTTCCAGTCCATTTACAGCCGGCTGCACATAATTTGGGTTATAAAAAAGGTGATTTACCTATTACGGAAAAACAATCGCAGTGTATTTTGAGCCTCCCGATTTATCCTGAGCTAAGCCGTGAAAATTTGGAATATATCATTGAGTCAGTAAAAGAATTTTATCAAACGAAAGGGCAGCAATGAAAGTAGGCTATTCTTATTTAAGGCAGCAATTCGCCGATATTGACCCGTATTTAAGTGATATTAAGAAACTCATTCTCAGTGAAGATTTAACTTTAGGAAAACCAGTGGGAGAGTTTGAGGATCGATTTTCAAAACTCACAGGCATCCCCTATGTGGTTGGCGTAAGTTCAGGGACTGACGCCCTTATTTTATCTTTAAAAATGCTTGGGATAGGCCCAGGTGATGAAGTCATCACGACACCCAATACATTTATCGCGACAGTTGGGGCCATTGCGATGACAGGCGCCAGGCCGGTGTTTGTTGATAATAACGAAGAACATACCATTGACGTGGCAAAAATTGAACAAGCCATAACGAAAAAAACAAAGGCGATCATGCCTGTTCATTTAAGCGGCACACCTGCTGACATGCCTGCGGTGATGAAAATCGCTAAACGTCATCATTTACGCGTGGTCGAGGACGCAGCCCAAGCTATTTTAGCATCCATTGATGGAAAACACGTCGGGTCATGGGGGGACGCCGCTGGATTTAGCCTACACCCTTTAAAGAATTTGAATGTCTGGGGTGATGGGGGGATCATTGTTACCCGTTCGAAGGACCTTTACAGGAAATTAAAGTTGTTTCGTAACCACGGTTTGGTCAACCGCGATGAGGTTGAGTTTTTCGGGCATAATTGCCGTTTAGACTCCTTGCACGCGGTCATTGCTAACCGTCTTATTAAAGAGGCCCATTTCATTACTGACAAACGCATCCAATATGCCAATCAGTTTGACCAAGCGTTCAAAAGATTGTCTGGGAGCATTACCATCCCTCATCGTCGGGAGAATGTAAAAAGGGTCTATCATACCTATGTTATCCATGCTAAACGCCGCGATGCCTTGTTGAAATATTTAATGGGTAAAGGCATCAGCGCCAAGATCCATTATCCCATTCCAGTCCATCTCCAGAAAGCTTCTAGGTATTTGGGTTATAAAAAAGGTGATTTTCCTGTATGCGAGGAACATTGCCGAACAATCATTACATTGCCCGTGCACCAGCATTTAACACAAGCCCAGGTTGATTATGTCATTGATTGTGTTTACAAGTTTTACAAGAACTGAACGTGGAGGTTGAGAGGCGGTGGGTCAGGATAAAATTGTTATCGGCGTGGATTTTGATAATACAATTGCGGATTATGATGAAATGATGCATGGCCTTGCTTTTAAGGCAGGTTTAATTGATAAAAATGTAAGCGTTAGTAAGCAGAAGATCAGAGACCAAGTCCGTTCTTTAGAAAATGGCGAGATTAAGTGGCAAAAACTCCAGGCAATGGCGTATGGAGAATTTATGTCTGGAGCGAAACTCATTGAAGGCGTTCACGGTTTCTTTTCAAACTGCCATCACCAGGCGATTCCTGTTTTTATTGTCAGCCATAAAACACAGTTTGCGGCCCAAGACCAAAATAATGTTGATTTGCATGGGGCAGCCTTGGCGTGGATGAAAGAGAAAAGATTTTTCCAGGATTGGCCTGCGGGGCTGGCTATCAAAGAGGAACATGTTTTTTTTGAGCTAAACAGGCAGAAAAAAATAGAGCGGATTGGAAATTTGGGATGCACGCATTTTATCGACGATTTATTAGAGACATTTTTGGAGGTTTCTTTTCCTAAAAGTACCCGGAAAATTTTATATTCTCCTTCTGTTCCTAACAGGACCAATCAAGACATCTTAGTGATGTCAAGCTGGGAAGAAATCCATGACCATTTCTTTACAAGCATCAGAAAATGATTTTTTATCAAAAGTGCAAAGAATTGCTTCTCTGAAATCACCCGTTGTGCTAACGGAGCGTGTTGGGGGAGGTGGCAACAGCAGGGTTTTTAAGGTCAAATGTGCAGATGGGAATTGTTATTGTGTAAAATTCTATTTTTTTTCCTCGCATGACCAACGTGACCGTTTAGGGACTGAATATGATTCATTTAAATTTATTTACGAGCAGGGCATCCACGCTGTCCCTAAGCCTTTTTTTATCGATAGGTCGGAATTGGTGGGTGTTTATGAGTGGATTGACGGCCCCAAAATCACTTCGGAAACGATAACGGCCGATGATCTTGATTTCGCGGTCGATTTTTTGGCCCAGTTAGAAAATTTGTCTCATCACCCTGAGGCAAGTCAATTCAACACTGCTTCCGCAGGGTGTTTTTGTGTGAAGAATATCATCGATCATATTTCAATCAAGCTGCAAAAATTTCAACCCTGCCCAACGGACACGGATGAATTCAAGCGGTTAAAGATCTACCTGGAGAAAGATTTTTTACCGCTTTTAAAAGAGATTTCGTCTTGGGTCCGGATTAATTTAGGGGATGCTAGTTTTGAGCAGGGTATTGGCGACAACTTAAGAACTTTGAGCCCTTCAGATTTTGGTTTCCATAACGCATTACGTAAAAAGAATGGAGAGATCAAGTTCTTGGATTTTGAATATTTCGGTTGGGACGATCCGGCTAAGATGATCGTCGATTTTACTTTTCATCCAGCCATGGACTTAAGTTTTGAGTTAAAACGGAGTTTTTATCAAAAAATGCTCGTCGTTTTTAAAGATGATGTTTCATTAAAGAACAGGGTCACCTGTTATTATCCACTCCTGGGCCTTCTATGGTGCCTTATATTTTTAAATGAGTTTATTAAGAATGACTTAAAGCGGCGTCAATTTGCGATGGTCGACGTCAAGGACACAACAACGATACAACAACGGCAGCTAAAGAAAGCAGAAGACCTTCTTGTCCTGGTAAAAAATTCTTACAAGAAATTCCCTTATGAATACTAATACAGCTGTAGATAAACCTGCAGGATTGGACCCGAAATCCAAAGAACTAAGGCGGACGATCGTTCGTGTCCTTGACTTGTGCGGCCGTGGTCATGTGGGTGCCGCTTTTTCATTGATTGAAATCCTGCGTGTTTTATACGATGACATCTTAAAGTATGATGTGAAGAATCCCAAGTGGTCATTGAGGGACAGGTTTATTTTAAGCAAAGGCCATGGTTGCCTGGCACTCTATGCCGTCCTTTGTGACAAAGGATTTTTTCCTGAAGAAGAATTGTGGAAGTTCTGTAAACCCGAAGGCCTTTTAGGCGGACATCCCGAGCACAAAATTCCCGGCGTCGAAGCTTCTACGGGAAGTTTGGGGCATGGATTGCCCATAGGGGTGGGAATGGCCATCAATGCCAGGATAGACAAAGCAGATTATCGGACCTTTGTCATTGTGGGGGATGGGGAATGCAACGAAGGCTCCATTTGGGAAGCAGCGATGGCAGCGAGCAAGCATCAATTAAGCGGTCTCACGGTCATTGTTGATTACAACAAGCACCAATCGTACTCAACAACGAAGGAAGTATTGGAGCTTGAACCATTTGTGCAGAAATGGCAAGCATTCGGCTTTTCAGCGATTGAGGCGGATGGGCATGATGTTCTTGACCTTAAACGGGCATTTTCCAAACTTCCCATTGGTCCTGCTAAACCAACGGTGGTCATTTGTCACACTGTCAAAGGAAAAGGGATAAGCTTCGTTGAGAATAATCTAAATTGGCACCATAAAAATAAATTGAACAAAGAAGAACTCGAAGCTTTGTTAAAAGAGTTGGAGTAAATAGCATGCGGCAAGCCTGTCTGGAAAAAGTTTATGAGCTGGCCCAAAAAGATAAACGTGTCCTTTTTATCGGTTCGGATTTAGGTACCGGCACCTTGAAGAAATTTAAGCAGGAAATGCCTGACAGGTTCTTTATGGAAGGTATCAGCGAGGCCAATATAATCGGCATGGCTGCCGGATTGGCAATGGAAGGAAAGGTGCCATACCTGAATACGATCGCGACTTTTTTAACGCGACGATGTTTTGAACAGATTGTCATTGATCTGTGCCTGCATCGTGTGAATGTCCGTTTATTAGGCAGTGGTGGAGGGCTTGTCTATGCTCCGCTTGGCCCCACTCATGAGGCCATTGAGGACATGGCGATTTTGCGGGCGATACCCCACATGGCCATTGTAGCGGTGGCTGATGCCGAAGAGATGAAAAGACTCATGGATAAAAGCCTGGATTATCAAGGGCCGATTTATATACGCATTGCCAAAGGCGGGGATCCAGTCGTCACCAATGGCCAAATGCCGTTTGAAATCGGAAAAGTCTTTCCTATGCGCCCGGGCAGGGACGCCCTTATTATTTCAACAGGGATCACCTTAAAACATGCTTTGGATGCTTCTTGTCAATTGCGTGAGGAAGGCATTGAAGCTGCTGTTTTGCATGTCCCGACGCTAAAACCTTTGGATCAGAAGACAATTTTAGAACATATTGCATCAGTGCCAGTGGTGGTCACGATCGAGGAGCATACGCTCATAGGGGGGCTTGGCAGTGCCGTCGCGGAAATAATTGCCGAGGCCAATTTCAGCCCATCGAAACGTTTTAAGCGTATAGGGATCCCGGATATTTTTCCAGACCAATATGGTTCCCAGGAAACACTGATGAATCATTATGGAATTAATGCGCAGAATATCATTTCAACCGTTAATCATCTCAAGGAGAATTATGGGCAAAAAGCTGGAGCTTTTCACACCGCTTCACCGTAAAACAAAACGTAATTATATTGAACGTATGGTCAATGATAAAGTCCATTGCATGGTCAAGGCCAAGGAATATGAATTTGATTATTGGGACGGGGACCGTAAATACGGCTACGGCGGATATAAATACGACGGCCGATGGAAGCCTGTTGCCGAACAATTGATCAAAATTTATGGTCTAAAACCTGATGCCAAAATTTTAGATGTGGGCTGCGGCAAGGCGCATTTATTGTATGAATTAAAACTATTGCTGCCACAAGCGGAGCTTGTAGGTTTTGATGTTTCCAAGCATGGTTTGGCTGATGCACCGGAAGGCATCCGTTCCTCTTTGCTTCTTCATCGCGCCCAGGATCCCTATCCATGGAAGGATAAATATTTCGATTTGGTCATCTCCTTAGGTTGTACGCATAATTTACGCATTTTTGACCTTGCGAAGGCCTTAAAAGAAATTGAACGTGTGGGAAAAAGTAAGTACATTATGAAGGAAAGTTACCGCAATGAGGAAGAGATGTTCAATCTCGAGTGCTGGGCGCTCACAGCCGAATCACTTTTTGATGAGCAGGAATGGATATGGCTGTTCGACCATTTTGGTTATACCGGAGATTATGAATTTATTTATTTTGAATAACAGTGTCATTGCGAGGAGCCCGAAGAGCGACGCGGTAATCTTTTAAAAAGAGATTGATTCGTCGCTGGAAAACGTTTCTCGCAATGACACAATTACAAAAAGGATCCTATGAAAGCCGCGATATTAACGGAATTAAATAAACCCCTAGTGGTGGCAGATATTTCTTTGCCTAAAAATCTTTCTTTCGGTCAGGTCAGGGTTAAGGTTTTTTACAGCGGGATCTGTGGTGCCCAGCTCAATGAGATTGAAGGGGCCAAAGGCCCGGATAAATTCTTGCCTCATCTTTTGGGGCATGAAGGTTCAGGAATCGTCGTGGATGTTGGACCTGGTGTTAAAACGGTCAAGAAAGACGACCATGTTGTCATGCATTGGCGCCCCAGTAACGGCATCCAATCAGAAACACCTGTTTATGATTGGCAAGGCAAAAAAGTCAATGCCGGATGGGTGACAACTTTTAATGAAGAAGCCATCATTTCTGAAAATCGGTTGACACCCATACCTAAGGACTTTGATTTGCGCCTCGCCCCTTTATTCGGGTGCGCGGTGACCACTGCCATGGGTGTGGTCAATAATGACGCCCATGTCAAGATCGGGCAGTCCGTAGTCATATTTGGTGTCGGCGGGGTGGGTCTTAATATTGTCCAGGCTGCGGCCATGGTTTCTGCCAACCCGATTATTGCGATTGATCTTTTTGATGAAAAATTAGAGATGGCTAAGAAATTTGGTGCAACACATTGCCTAAATTCAAAGAAGACACCAGATGTGGCCCAGTGGATCAAGCAATACATTGCAAAAGGTGGTGCTGATGTGGTGATAGACACAACAGGTAATGCCCGTGTCATTGAGCTTGCCTATGAGTTGACACATCCCGACGGAAAAACGATTTTGGTCGGTGTGCCGCGCAAGGGGGACAATATTTCTATTTACTCCCTGCCTTTGCATTTTAACAAGATATTAAAAGGGTCTCATGGGGGAAGCAGCCAGCCGCACCTGGATATCCCGCGTTACGTGGCCCTTTGTCAGGCAGGAAAAATGACACTGGAGGGCCTGGTCACGGATGAATTTTCTTTGGAGGAGATCAATGTGGCATTGGACAAGGTGCGAACGGGCATAAGTGGACGAGTGATCATTAAGATGGGAAACAGATAAGAGCATGGATTATCGGAAAATAAATGATGAGGTTTTATACCCTAGTGAACGGTTTGTAAGCCTGAAGGCCCTCGACATGGCATTCTT
This sequence comes from uncultured Planctomycetales bacterium, assembly GCA_964479285.1. Classification (GTDB taxonomy): domain Bacteria; phylum Omnitrophota; class Gorgyraeia; order Zapsychrales; family Fredricksoniimonadaceae; genus JABDGZ01. The sequence goes on from CAYZLU010000043.1 coordinate 10,259, forward strand.
AAAGACGGAAGCTTTTAAGAATCCACGAAAACGCATACGCTTTTGTACCCATCAGGGCATGGATGATAAGATCCATGAAATGTTCATCGTCCATGCCAAGGACGCCTATGTCCGTCCCCATAAGCACGTTAATAAATCAGAGTCATTATATTTAATAGAAGGCGAAGTGGATGTTATTTTTCTTGATGACCAGGGCAAGATCATCAAACGGGTTGAAATGGGACCACCGGCATCAGGCAAACTTTTTTATTACCGCCTTTCTGAACCGCTTTATCATACATTTTGCATTAAAACAGACTTGATTTGTTTTTATGAAGTGACTCAAGGGCCGTTTAACCGGGAAGATACCATTTTTCCATCTTGGGCACCTGACGGCAGCGACGATAAGAAAGTTAAAGTTTTTTTAAATAAATTATTTTAAGGGGGAATAGAATAATGAGTGTCTGTGTTCGAAATGAGAATTGCCGTTTGTGTGGTTCCTCCAAAGTGGCCCTGGGGTCCAATTTTGTCCCAACGCCACCGGGAGATATTTTTGCAACGAAGGACAAGCTTGGGCAAAAAGAAGAAGCTTTTCCTCTGGATATTTTTCTTTGCCAGGATTGTGGATTAATCCAGCTTATGGATGTGGTTGACCCCGCAATTCTTTATGCCAATTATATTTACAGGACAGAAACTTCTGTAGGCCTTCCAGAATATTTTAGAACATATGCCCAGGAAGTATTGGCATTTGTGGCACCACAGGCTGGCGGCTTGGTGGTTGATATCGGTTGTAATGACGGGACACTGCTTCGGTATTTTAAAGAGAAAGGCCTTAAAGTGTTGGGTG
>CAYZLU010000044.1:0-10909 GCA_964479285.1 uncultured Planctomycetales bacterium
GTATAACAATTGTCCGGGCATGATTCAACGACCTGGTAACTGAAAAGCGCCAACCCATAAATGCACAAAACCACGATGAACAGGTGCTCATGGGTGGTTTTTCTTAAATAAACAAGTCCTCCAATGAAAAGCATCGTAAAAATATAGGCCACAATGATCCATCGGCCCATCCAAAATAACCATACTTGATGCCCGCGCAAGATTTCCCAAAGATGCACAGGGCCAAACCACATCTGGGCACTGGCATATTCAGTCATGTGCCGCCAGAATGTGGGTGTAAACACCTCCGGCCCCTGGGTCAAACGCAAAAGGCCAAGCGCACCCAGAGGAGGGATTAAAATCAAGGCCACGGCCAATCTATTGTCTGCAGGCCCCGTATAAATCTTTTTCCTGATGTCTCTCAAGGTATATAGTAAAACAATAAATGCGTAATACGCCGCTGCCAGATAAACGCCTGTATCAAGTTCATAAAACAGGGCCACGGCGCTCATCGATGCGGCCGCGAGCAGGAAATACTTGTTGAATGTCCTTAAAAACAAAAGGACGAAAAACAAAAAGGGAAGATCAAAAAAATACCGGCAAATGGTGTGGGTGGGATTAGTGATAAAAATGGAAGCTGTCTCCTGATGGAAAGGATGGAGCTTTAAGCACATTAGGATCCCAGCCACCGCGATAGGCACACTGTTGAGCCACCAGCGCAAAAGCCCGTAGGCCGCGATAAAATAAACGATGCATGCCATCATCACGATGGTATAGACATTAAGGTATGTAAAACCTCCTAAAAGACCGGTCAAGATGCTGACCATGACCGCACAGCCCAGGCCGTAACGGTTGTTCACATCCACATCGAGCTTGCAGCCGGAGTGATAGGCCCATCCGGTGTTCATCAAGGAAGCGTCTATCCCATGGAATTGTTCCCCCATATATATCCGTGCGATCGCGGCCTCAAGATCGGGGACATATAAAAACAAGAAAATAAAGACAATGAACGCCGCGTTAAGGACCATTTTGAGCGCTGGTTGATTACGGTCATCCATGAACAATTTGCCTGTAGCACCAAGAAAACGCTCAAGCCATGGCCATCCGATTTTAACAAAAATAGAGATGGCCAAAAGGAAGGTGTAAACTTTTTGGGCCATTTGCGGCTGATAATAATAAACATGCATTTTAAATAAAGCGTTCAATAAGAAAAATGCCAGTAGCCCCTCTACGATCGTGCGGCTTGCATGCCGTTTTGAAAATCCCGCTAAAATCCCCCGGCCAGCACTTATTGAAACAGCCGTAATACTTACGACCAAACAGAAAACGGACAGGGCTATATAATTCCAGGGGTTATCCGACGGCCACATCTCCAGATGTGCGGACCATCCATGCGCTGCAAACGCGTACAAATAAGCCTGGATGCAAAAAGCTGAAGACAAAAAAACTAAATTAACAGCATCTTGATGACGCTGCCAAATGGTTTTAATTGTTTTTCCCGTTGGAAATGGAAACCTAGCGACCTTCTGCCCAATAATGCGCCGTATGCACGCATATAACTCCGGCCAAAATATCCTGGCTGCCACGGCCAAGGCACAGGCCGCGCAAAGCACCATGCGCGCTAATTGAAAATTAGGACCCAACCAAACTTGATAGATGATAAAAAATTGAAGGACAAGGACACTTCCAGACATCACAATCCACGCGCGCACCTTGGACATCACCTGGTACTCATTTAAGAATTTCCTGTAGGCAAAAAGCAACCCTGCCTGGAACACGATGGACATTCCGACAAAAATCACGTAATAAAGAATGTCCCGTTTCTTATATATGCCAGGCTGCATAAACGGAAACAACGTGCCATAAAAACTATCAACGGGAATAGGTATAAAACTGCCGATCAGGGCCGCGATGATCATCCATTGCAAAGCTTCCAGCAATGCGGCCAACGCCAGCCAAGCGATGTTCTTCATCGACTGATCTATCATTTAGAAGATTTCCACAGGTTTATATTTAAAATGTTTACGGCCGGAAATTTTTACTTCGGAAACGAGATCAAGAAAAGTAGCCGCAACTTCACGCAGGTTGTTCCAGGAAATCGAACGGGAAGGAGAAAGTTCTTTCTGACGATACCCAGCAATTTGATAAAAAGTGCAGCCCGAACACAACAGCTTGATTGTCATTTCCGCTGAATAACCGAAAAGGTCCGAACGGACATTCAGGCGGCGTAACTTGTCTGTTGGATACAAACAAGGGCTGTTAATATAATGGATCGGAACATTAAATGTCCACTGATAAAAAAAGGTGTATAACCTGGACAATCCACTTCTAAACCAACCTCTTTCGTTCATATTTAAATAATAGGCCAACACTAAATCTGCCTTATCTTTATTTAAAAATAGTTGGGTCACCAATTCTTTGGGCAAATCATTGTCCCCAGGCGTAACAATAAATTGGGGATAGCGTGCCATAGCAATGGCCTCTTTCACCCCGGCACCAGGGCCGATATTTTTAACATGATGGATAGAACGGACAAAGGAATGTTGGGCTTCCAGTTGGCGGATGATCTGCGGCGTGGCGTCCTTACTGCCGTCATTGACGATGATGATGTCCAAAGCGACTTGGCCCGCCGCGGCGGCCGCTTCCATCATGATATCAATGGTTTTACTCAAGAACTTTTCTTCATTAAAGGCCAAAACAACAACAGTGATCATGGCGGTATCGATCTCCCAAGCCAATAATCTAACACCAAACCCCAAAAAAACAAGGACTAATAACCCTCAATTTTGGTTAGTTTACTTCTTGAGAAAAGGATTAATGACGACGATACCTTCATAATCCCTCATGTGACTTAAATCTTCACTGATAATACGGTGCGCACCGGATTTTTTAGCAGCGGCAACTATGAAAGAGTCCCAAATAGAGATTTTTAATTTACGATGTAACCTGATTCCTTCCAATAAGATAACTTGATCATTAACAATGACATTCCATTGCTGGAGATCTTCCATCAAGTCTCCTATCTCTGAAACCGGCATGCCTTTTTTAATAAGTACGGCACATACTTCTTGTAAAACTTGTATACTGATAAAAGGCGGGTCGTCCTGCTTCCATAATTCTTCCAATTTTGCCGCGGCAATTTTATGTTTTTCGCCAGCCTCAAGATCATGGGCGTAAACGATGATGTTGGTATCAATGAAAAAACGGTCGGTCATAAATCTCTTCCCTCTTAATAGATCCACCGCCTAAACGAAAACCTTTTTTGAGCCTTTTCAACGCCCGTTCCCTGGTTTTTTGATAATTATTCTTTTCACTCACTGTTTTAAATATCAATTCCGACAGCCAACGGGAAAGGGATTTTTTTTCTTCAACTGCTTGATGACGCGCTTTGTGCAAAATAGTTTCATCAATGCGTAAAGTCACATTTTTTGTCATAATTTTATCCTCCATAACAAGAATAGCACATTTTATGTGCAAATCAACAAAAAATGCGTCTTGGAGTTAAAAAAATGGCCTTTACAACCAATCCCATCTCCCATAAAATGCTGGGATGTTTTATCTCACTGTCATGTTATTATTTTTTTCCCTTTCGGTCTTTATCCACATCGTCATTTGCCGTAACCGAAAGCTGCAAGGCCTTTGGGTAAAGCTTTTTTGCGTAATTGCAGTGGTGAATTTGTTATTGTGCTGGGGTATTTTTTTATGGGCAGGCCGGAGCGTGGCTTTAAATGCTCCATCTATCTGGAATCTCCCTTTATCAATGACATCCACCTTCATTTACATTTTATTGGTGCCCACCTATGTGATTTTTTATATTTCCACGCAATTGAACAGCCCTTCTAAAAAAGTCCTGCTTTTGCTTAAAAAGAATAATGCCATGTCTTTTGAAGAATTATCGAAACATTTTTCAGAGGAAGAATTTATTATGCCAAGGATCAAGGACCTTCAAGAGACAGGATGCATCCAATGCACCGAGCGGCATTGGATGTTATTGCCGCCGGGTTTGACAATTGCCCAATTCCTCAATTTCTATCAAAGCATCTTAGGACGCCCAGCAGGAGGATGATGCAATGGACAGGTTTATTGTCGAGACAGCTTGTTGTTCTTTCGTTATATTCTTTATCCTGCAGTGCATTGTCCTTCGGGCTTTGCCTGTTCATCAGGTCCTCAAAGGGCTTATGAATGCGGCCATAGGAGGAGGTGTCTTGAATCTTGTGTTAACTGCGGGCTTAAGCTTTATGTGCCTGCAGCTACACTCACTTGGGACCATAGGCTTTATCTGCCTCCTGTTTTTGTCTTTCATCGTATATGGCCTGCTGGTTTTTGTTTACATTCTTTGTGTTTTTGGGCCGTATGAAACTTCCATCCGCATGAGGATTGTACGCGAAATTCATGGGGCCGGGCAGCAGGGGCTTACGTTGGAAAATCTATTGAGGAATTATAATATCCGTAAGATCCTGCAGGTCCGCCTGGAAAGGCTCAAAGGGGCCGGTGATATTGTCCTTAAAGACGGAAAATACCATATCCACCAGCATTACAACATGTTTTTTGTAATTGAGATCATTTCCCAACAAATACAGAAATGGATTGGGCCAAGATCCCCGCTTTCGCGGGGATGACAAGGACTATTAAAGGGTATTTAACGGGACAATGATTTGGCGGGGGTCTTGTCGTGACAATTTCGTTAACATCGCGCGGACATTATACAGGGATGCTATCGCGGTCAGTACAACGGTTGAGGCTTTTAAATCATGGACCTCGTCCATGGGTTTGATGTCCACCTCTAAATTGATATAACGCAGTCCCTTTTTGCTGATATCATCGTCCATGATGCACTTTAAGCGCCCTATTTCTCCATCCAGATAATAGTCAAGGACCGGCAGCATAAGGGCCGCTCCGTAACCATAAACTCTCTCTCCTTTTAACAGCCGCAGCCGTTGTTTCGTGATGTCCATGTTCATCTGGAATATTCTATACCGTTCCATCACGTCCCGGCGTTTGATGAGAGGAAAATTTATGGTCCTTTTCCTGCCTTCAGCTTTGCGAAAAACAATGATGATCGATCCCCATAGATTATAATTGATTGTCAAATCCATTAACTCGCAGCCCAACTCTTCAAGGACGATCTTGATGGAACGCATCGAAAAATAGTTTAAGTGCTGGTGAAAAATCTGGTCAAAACGGCCTGCGGCCAACAACGTTTCTAAATACGGGAACTGAAAAACAAATAAAGTCTTGGCATGGCCCTGGTCAATGATTTTTTTAAGGAATTCCTTTGGATCATTGACATGTTCGAGGGTGTCCTTGCAAATAAACAAATCCGGGCTGCCTTGCAAACTAATGTCCTCCAAGAAACCGCCTTGCGCCGCCACATTACCATCGGACAGTTCCTTTTCCCTGCCCTCTAAAATAGGGTCTATGCCAACGAGTTTCCTGGCATGATGACGGATCAATTTTAAAAGATAAAGATCATTACACCCGACCTCAACAACAAGGTCCATCTTGTTCTTGGGAATAAATTTATCTAAATAATCCACGAAAAATTGCGCCGAATGTTGGCCAGTCTTGCTTTGGCCGGCACGGAAATGGTAGTTCCCATACTGCAGCCCGACGTCAATCACCCGGCCCAGCTGGCCATGGCCGCAATGCTCACATAACATAAATTCCTGGTCAAGCAGCCCTGATTTTATCTTGCACTTTTGGGTGGTATAAACTTCTGTGATTGGAAATTTTTTCATTTCCAGGACAGGGCCTGCCTGTCTACGGCCGCAGACCATGCAGGATGTTCTTTGAGTAAACGGGACCTTGCGGTATACGTTTAAATCCATTTATATTCTTTCTCTTTTTAATCTTTTGAAAGACTGCTTGGCAGCTCGGCGGACCCTAGCAATGACACTGCTTCTTTCAAAATATCTTCAACAGTGAGACCTGCTGCTTCGCATAATTGTTCATACGTGCCGTAACTGCGGACAAACCCTTCAATCCCTAAATTTTTCATTTTGACACCAGGAATGTCGGTGACGATTTTCCGGACATCGTCGCCAACGCCACCGAAAACATTGTGCTCTTCCACCACTAATACCCGTTTGGTCTTGGCAGCGCTTTGTTGGATGGTTTGGACATCCAATGGATGGATGGTCGGGACATAAATGATATCGATACTGTTTCCTCGCGCCATTAATTGCCGCCTCGCCATCATGGCATTCTTAAGTTGCGGCCCGGCGGCAATGACGGTCAAGTCAGAGCCTTCACTCATGCGGATGGCTTTGCCAAACTTGATTAAGGAAGGGTCTATGGCCTGTTCATGCTGGTGTTCGGTCAACCGGAAAATCGTCAGATAATCATTGTGATATGTCTCCCGGAAGAGACGGTCAAATTCGACACAAGAGGCCGGATAAACAATTTGCGTGCGGGGAAGGGACTTCATCAGTGCAAAATCATTATAACAGTGGTGGGTGCAACCCAAATTGGCATAATCAAAGGCACTGCCTAACGTGACAATGTTCCCTGACAGCCCCTGGTAACAAAAATCGAGTTTGATCTGTTCAAAAGAACGCTCGATGATAAAGGGGGCGATGGTATGCACAACCGGATAAAGCCCTGCCCGTGCCATCCCTGCGGCCATGCTGACCATCGTCGGTTCACAAATGCCGACATTATAAAACCGGCCGGGACAAGCTTTAGCAAAAGGCTGCAAGATAAAATGGCTGATATCGCTGATTAAAACAGAAAGTCTTTGGTCTGCCTGGCCAATTTCCAGCATGGTGTCAGCAAACTGCTGCCTCATTCGTTTCATGTTCATTTGAGTGCTTCCATGATCGTCCTATACTCTTCTTCATTCGGGATACGGTGGTGCCAGGTCCCATGCCCCTCTAGCATCCCAACGCCCTTACCTTTGACCGTCCTGGCTATGATGACATGGGGAACTCCTTTGGGGGAAAAATGGACTTCTTGCAGTGCTTTCTTAATGTCTTTCTCAGAATGGCCATCAATCACTTGGGCGTTCCAGCCAAACGCGCGCCATTTCGCCGGCAGATCATCTTTGGGCATCAACTGCGCCGCAGAACCATTCCAATCAACGATCACACAAAGATTACCTAACTCCATGTTGGCAGACACATTGGCCGCTTCCCAGATGGTGCCCTCATGGCATTCACCGTCCCCGACGAGAACGACAACACGGTTTTGCCGTTTTTGGATCCGAAGGCCCAAAGCAATCCCCACGGCAAAAGGCAAGCCATGCCCCAGGGACCCTGTACTGGCCTCGACACCAGGGACCTTTGTCGAATCAGGATGCTCCCCTAAAATGCCGCCATTTTGGCAAAAACCCTCGATATCACGGTCAGTCAAGAATCCATGTTCCCTCAAGATGACATATAAAGCCAAACAACCATGCCCTTTGCTAAGGACAAAATAATCACGTCCATCCCAATGCGGGTCCTTGCTGTTAAACTTCAAAAAATCCTGGTAGAGAATAGAGACGATATCAATGATGGAAAATGAACTCGGGATATGGCCATCACGGCCGCGGCATACCATGTCTACAATGCTTCGGCGAAAACGATTATTGTCCAAAATACCCCCTGCCTTGTCCGCCATCAACGGGTACGATGCTGCCTGTATTAAAAGAAGCCAAATCCGAACAAAGAAAAGCGACATAATTGCCGATCTCCTCCGTCCGTCCAAACCGGCCAATGCGTTGGCGTTCAGTCAAATATTTCTTTACGTGTTCCGGCCTTTCCCTGGATGTGATGTCCCAATATCCTCTTTCAGCAAAAATGGCCCCTGGGAGAACGGCAGAAATGACAACTCCATCTGGGGCCACCACTCCGCCAAAACTGCGTGTATAGGCTGTCAAGGCTGCTTTCATGGCACAATAAGTCACAGGCCCCTGGTTCTCCATCGCTGCAATCGAAGAGATATGGACAACGCGTCCCCACTTGGATTTCTGCATACCAGGCACAAAATAGGAATTCAATTCAACCGCGATCTCAAAATTTAAACGATACATCCGGCGCCATTCGTCCCTTGAACAAAAAGGATCAGTGATCCCAAGCGTCCCGCCGAGATTATGCACGATGATCACAGGATCACCGAAGTTTTTCCTCAAATCCTTGACTAAAATCCCGGGGGCCTCATCTGGTATCAGGTCCATGGCCAACCCATAATGGCCGCCCGATGCCCCTCCCATGGCTTCAACGGTTTCTTTTACATCTTTGTCAGTCCTCGATACTATTGCGACACATGCCCCTTCCCTGGCCAAACACATGGCAATGCCACGGCCAATACCTCGCCCGGCACCTGTCACTAATGCTAATTTTCCCTTAATCCCTAGGTCCATATTTAAACCCGCATCAAATCTTTCTTTTCCATAAATCCATTTTAGAACGCCCCGTTATAAAAAGCGAACCTTCTTTATACCCATTAGGCATCGCATCCAGGGACATGGCCCTTCGCCAATTCTTTTTTTGGGAATAAAGATTTACCCCCATCTTTTTAAAATGCTTAAAAATGGCCAGGGCATTCTCCCTGCTTTGCACTTCAACCATAGCATCAGTCGAGACCCAATCCGAACGCTTCGTCGCCAAAAGAATGTCTTTTTCGTGGCCTTCCGCGTCAATTTTGAGCAAATCAGCCCAATGCATGATCTCCTGGACCGGTTCAGTCTTCACATAAAAACGCTCAATCTTTCCATAAAGACTGCTTTTTGATCCTGCCAAGTGATTGCCCGTGGTGTTGCCCAAGACCCTCACAAATTCTTTTCTGGCCGCGTCATTCGACACGGCTACATTGTACGCGGTCACATGAGCACACCTGTTCGCTGCCAGGTTCCTTTTCAAAATTTTATAATGTTCCGGGTCAGGCTCATAGGAACGCACTTTAAACCCACAACGGCTTAACATCACCGAATGCATGCCGATATTGGCACCAATGTCTGCAACATTCTTGTATCGTTTGCGGTTTTCCCAGTAAAAAGCGAAGATGATCAATTCATCCAGATCAAAAAGATTAACAGTGGAAGCTGTCCCCATTTGATGATAGGGAAAAACAATTTTGCCAAAAGGGCCAAAATCAACCGGCTTTGACTTGGATGAAATCCCAAAAACCCTTTCAATTTCGGCCCTGGCGACTTTCTTTAATAACGGATATAAAACATCGCTTGGCGCATGATGTTGTGATATAGATGGTATTACGTCGATTAGGTTGTTTAAGATTGAAGCTGCCGCTATTGTCATCATCATATCCAATCATTACCATGCCTGCGCAACTTATACATATGAGGGTCCTCCAATAATTTCTTTGTCAACAGTTGTTCCCCCCACTTGTCGAAAACCACGCTGAAATTACGGCCGCTGACGACCTGGCGGTCCGCTTTAACCAGCCAGTCACAGCAATCCAGCACTGTTTCCATCGGTGTCCCCTCATCTTGGGCCAGCTTGGTCCTTGTTTGCTGATAATTGTCCCCTGCTTTATGGCCCGCACGCACAGTCGCTTGATGGATTTTTGTTTTGACCCATCCCGGGCCTAAAATGACAAAACTTGTATCGGGGATTTCCGCGTCCAGTAATTCGCACATTTTGATCAATGCGATTTTGGACATCGTGTACGCTGAATAATTCTTCGTCGCGTTATTAGTCCCGCCGCCCGCAAAAAACAAGACGACCGGAGCATGCTCCCTTGAGTTGTTACGTGAAGGTAATAATCCATGGACAAACTGTACCTGTCTTGTAAAATTCACTTCTATTGACTTTTCCCACTCCGCAAAATCATGTTCTGCGAAATCCCCGACTGGCTCCAGGGTCCCCGGGCAAAGGACCAGATAGTCCCATCGGTCAAAGGCCGAACGCAAAGAAGAACAAGCAGCCCGGACAGATGAGGCCTTTGCTAAGTCGCACTGGAAAGTCTTGACACCCAAATCTTTCAGCTCATCCACTAATGGAGAGGGCGTCCTATAGGTGCCGAAGATTTCCGTGCCACGCTGCCGCCACCTTTTGGCCAAAGCATGGCCAATGTCGCTGGAAACAGAAATAATCACGGCTTTTGCACCAGTATTTTTCATCTATTAAACCTCAAAAACGTATAAAATGAAACTCAAATATTTTCTTTGATAAACTCATGCGTGATGCCATGGGTCTTTAAATAGTCCTTATAAACCGTGCCGTCTGACGTATTTTGGTAATACCCATTGTAAAAAATACCCAGCAAATATTTGCCGCGCTCAATGGTGCACAGACGCCAATTGATGCTTAAAGACAGAAACAAGGCAAAAAAAGTATACCAAGCCATGTTACGCAAAAAGACTTTCTTATCCATCAAAGCCCCCAATATAACATAAACACCGTCCATAATAAAAAAATAAAAAGCACCGCAGTGGCAGCCATGTACACCCATGTCCCTCCGGGTGGATGGTAAGAAAATTCTATGGTGTGCCCCCCAGCAGGGACCTTGATGCCTTTAAAAGCTACATTGGACCTAAGCAACTCAACCTGCTTTCCATCTAAATAGACTTTCCAGGAAGTGGTATAACTGTCATTGTAGACCAACGTTTGGGGCCTGGAAAAATTTGATTGCAGCTTCAAGGTGTTGACATCAAAATAACCTACAGTAAGCTGTGGAGTTGGACCCATCACAGGCTTACCCACCGAATTAAAATCATCATAAAGGACGATTTTATATTGGGCATAATTGGCCAGGACGTTTTCTGGGGTATGTTCGGAAAGGTCAAATGTCCAACGGGCCGCTGTTTGCGGGTAGCCTACCTTGGGAGGCGCGTCGGTCATGCTCATTTCATACCAAAAATCCTCATAAGGGACAAATTGATAAATACGGCTGCTGTTCACCACCGGCTTCATCGGCCGCACCCAATTAAAAGACGGGGTGACATGCATGGAAGGCAGAACTGTTCGGAACTCTCTGGCATTGATGGCAT
>CAYZLU010000045.1:0-10809 GCA_964479285.1 uncultured Planctomycetales bacterium
AAATTTTAGGTCCGCATGCGTTTTCTGTCATCCTTAAACCGGGCGTCAATTTTACGAAAGATGAATTCGTGACATATTTAGAAGGGCAGGGTGTTGATTCACGTAATTTGTTCTATTCTATACCGACACAGACGGAAAGTTACCGTTTTATGGGGTACAGCGAAGGAAATTTCCCTGAATCGGAATACTGCTCTGACCATGGGACGCATATCGGCTGCCATCAAGATGTAGGGCTGGCTCAAATGGATTATGTCATTCAAGTGGTTGAAGGATTCCTGAAATCCAAAGGGCATAACCCCTGATTTGTAATAGGTGTCGATGAATGCGCATAGCTATCAATTGTCGGTCCATCCTTTTAAGTCAGCGTACCGGTATCGGCCGCTACACGTATCACCTATTAGACAATTTGGGGAAGATTGACCCTGCTAATGCATATGTCCTCCATGCCCCCAAACGTTTGTTTGATTTTAAACGGCGCCTGCCGGATTTTTCAGACCACAAGAATTTAAAACGTTATACAGATTTTTTTCAAAGAGGGGTGGGCAAGTGTGACGTTTACCACCTGCCTTGTCCTGATGTCATCGGCACCTATTCAGGCAAGTTGGTAGTCACCATTCACGACCTTATTTATAAGACCTTTCCCCAAAGCCATATGCCGCAAACCATTGAATTAACTGAAAAGTATATGCAGGGCATCGCGGCAAGGGCGGATAAAATCATTTGTATTTCTGAAAATACCCGTCGTGATTTACATGCCTTTTTGGACATACCCGTCGAAAAATCCTGTGTGGTCTATAATGGGGTGGACCATTCCATGTTTTATCCCTTGTCCCCGGAAGAACGTATTAATGCGGCAGGACAGCTTAAAGAGATGGGCATTGGTAGACCTTATATTTTGTACGTGGGGACGATTGAACCCAGAAAGAATTTAACGGGCCTGCTCGAAAGTTTTGCCCTTCTTAAGTCGCGAAGGATGTTTGATGGACAGTTGGTTGTTGCCGGCATGAAAGGCTGGATGGTGGATAATGTGGGGGGGCTTATTAAAGAATTAGGTATCCAAGCGGACGTCATTTTTACCGGCTTTGTCAGGGACGATCAGTTATGCCAACTTTATAATATGGCTGAGGTGTTTGTGTTCCCGTCTTTTTATGAGGGCTTTGGTTTTCCAATTTTAGAAGCTTTTTGCTGCGGGGCCGCAGTCATCACGGCACAGACTTCATCCTGCGGTGAAATTGCCGGTGAAGCGGCAATTTCCGTCGATCCGGGAGATTGTAAAGAGATGGCCAATGCGATGGAGCAAGTGTTGACAGATAAAACTTTTAAAGAGTCCTTGCGTAAGGCAGGGCTAAAACGCGCCAGGGACTTTTCTTTTGAAAAGATGGCCCAGGGCACACTGGAAGTTTATCGGAGCCTCCTTTAATCCATGAAAATCAGCGGTTTTACCATTGTCCGAAACGCGGTCAAATTTAATTATCCGGTGCTGGCGTCCATTCGCTCAATTCTGCCCATATGCGATGAATTCATTGTCAATGTGGGTGACAGTCAGGATGGGACCCTGGATTTGATCCGCTCTATCGATGACCCCAAGATCCGCATTATCCAAAGCCAATGGGACATGAGTCAGGGTTCAAGCGTGCTTTCTGAACAAACGAATATTGCCCTAAAGGAATGTAAAGGCGACTGGGCTTTTTATCTGCAGAGTGATGAGGTCATCCATGAGGCTGATTTACACATACTCAAGTCCTGGATGCTCTATTACTTGAATCAAAAGAATATTGATGTTTTACGCCTGTGGTGGTTTCATTTTTATGGGTCTTTTTGGCGCTACCGCATTGATTTTGGCTGGTATCAAAAGCAGGACAGGATCATCCGTAATAACAATCAAGTCGAGTCTTACGGGGACGCCTTTGGTTTCAAGCGTGTTGATGGCAAGCCTTTAAGGAGAGCTTCTACTTTCTGTTATCTTTACCACTACGGCTGGGTCAATTCCAATGAAGCAATGCAGAAGCGATGTAATAACGCGGCGGAAATAGGGTTCATGGACAAAAATAAGAATAATTCATTTACAGGCGGGTACGGTGACTTGGACCGCTTTCCGCCGTATTTGGGCACTCATCCGGCTGTCATGAAGGAGATGGTGGAGAACCATCAATTAAGCCGGGAAGATTTTGGTATGATCCAGCGAAAATTATGGTGGAACCCTTTATTATGGGTCCGCCTGCGTTATAAAACAGGGCGGCGGGTCAAGGAGAGAATTAATTAATGGATTTTAAAAAGATCCTGATCATTAACCCCTACGGCATAGGTGATGTGCTGTTTACAACGCCAGTCATTGGTAACCTGCGCATGGCCTATCCCCATGCCGTCATTGCCTATTTGGCCAATCGACGTACTGCGGATTTTCTTAAATCCAACCCGGACATAGCACAGGTCTTTGTCTATGAACGGGATGAATGGGTGGAAAGTTACCGTCAAAGTCCCGTTAAATTTATTCGAAGAATGTTGGATTTTTTTAATAGCATCAAGCAGCAACGTTTTGAGGTGGTTTTTGATTTTTCACTGAACAGTACCTTTGGATTCTTGTCCGCTGCCTGTGGCATCAAGAAGCGCGTGGGGTTTGATTATCGAAAGCGCGGACGGTTTTTGACTGACCGTGTCCCTCTGCTTGGGTTCGAGGAGAAACACGTAGTTGAATATTATTTGGACCTGTTGCGTCTAGTGGAAATACCGGTCAAGACCATACAAATGAAATTGGATGTCCCAGACCTGGACCTCCAATGGGCCAAAGAGTGGCTGGATCAGCATAAAATCGGGAAGCATAGGCCTTTGATAGCGGTCTTACCCGGTGGCGGTGCCAGCTGGGGCAAGGCAGCTAGGTACAAGCGTTGGTCAGCACCCCAATATGCCCATTTAATAGATAAAATCATTGAAAATTTCGACGCTGCCGTTATACTGATGGGTGATACAAAAGAAAAGGAGCTGTGCCGCGAAGTCGTCAGCGTGGCCCATTTTCCTTTGCATTTTGCCGTTGGAGAGACCTCGTTGTTGGGTATGGCCGCTTTGCTTACGCAATGCCAAGGGGCCATCGTCAACGATGGAGGGCCGTTGCATGTGGCTGCGTCTGTCGGGGTCAAGACAGTTTCTATTTTTGGGCCGGTAGACCCGCTAGTGTACGGTCCATATCCACCGGCGAACCACACCGTGGTGCAAAAGCGCCTAGCCTGCCAGCCTTGTTACCGGCGATTCCGCATGGCCAATTGCGGGCATATCAGTTGTTTGGGTGAATTATCTGTTGAAGAAGTTTATAGAAAGGCCGTTTATCTAATAAGGACTTAAGGAATCGGCACATTGAATGAATTTGAAGGCAGTAAGTTAAGGAAGGCCGTTTATCTAATAGAGAGTTAAGGAAGCGGCACATCGAATGAATTTGAACGCAGTAAATTAAGGAAGGCCGTTTATCTAATAGAGAGTTAAGGAAGCGGCATATCGAATGAATTCGAAGGCAGTAAATTAAGGAAGGCCGTTTATCTAATAGAGACTTAAAGAGACTTAAGGAAGGTTTAAAACATCTTATGAGTATCCCCTTTATTGATTTTAAAGAACAAAACCGTCTGATCCAGGGTGAAGTGGATTCTGGATTTAAGAAAGTATTTGAAAAAGGAGATTACATTTTAGGCGAACAAGCCCACGCGTTTGAGGAGGCCTTTTCCAAATATTGTGAAGTCCAATATGGGGTGGGTGTAAATTCCGGCACAGACGCCCTTCATCTGGCCTTGATGGCTTTAGATATCCAGGAAGGTGATGAGGTCATTGTTCCGACACATACCTTCATTGCCACCGCCTTGTGCGTTTCTTTTTGCCGTGCCACTCCTGTTTTCGTGGATATTGAACCTGATACCTACAATATTGATCCTCAATCATTCCAGGCAGCGATCACCAAAAAGACCCGGGCTGTGATCCCCGTGCATATTTACGGCCAGCCAGCCAATATGGAGGAGATTGTTAAGATCGCCCGCAAGCATGGCATTAAAATAGTCGAAGACGCGGCCCAGGCACATGGTGCACGATATAAGGGCAAACGTGTCGGGTCCTTGGGTGATGTGGCCTGCTTTTCTTTTTATCCGACCAAAAGTTTGGGCGCCTGCGGAGACGCGGGAATGATTGTGACCAACAATAGGGACATTTATGAGAAAGCTTTGATGCTGCGGGATTACGGCCGTCAAGGGCGTTATGAACATAAGATCAAGGGTACCAATTCGCGTTTAGATACGCTCCAGGCCGTGGTCCTTAATGCGAAATTGAAACATTTGGACCAATGGAATGAGATGCGCGCGAAAAACGCCGCTTATTACGCAGAACTTCTGGCACCTTTGAAGGATGTTGTCACTCCAATCACCAACGCTGACCGCACGCATGTATTTCAGACCTATGCCATCCTCGTACCCAATCGTGACAAAGTTGTGGAAGCGATGAAAGCCCAGGGTGTGGGGGTTCTTATCCACTATCCGATGGGTTTGCACTTACAGGAAGCCTACGCGGAATTGGGGCATAAAAGAGAAGATTTTCCTAAAGCTGAAAAGGTGGCCGGTGATGTGATGAGCTTACCGATGTTCCCGCATATGACCAGGGAACAGATCGAAGTTGTGGCAGCGGCTTTGCAAAAATCTTTATAATGACGACCTATTTCTATCAAAATGCTTTTTATCAGAATTTCTTTAGCCTTCCATCGACGATAATCAAGACTGTCGGTCGCAATTGCAAAGGCCAGAAATTTGAACCGGAGGTCAAGGCCTTGTCAGTGCTGATACACCCCGGTTCTTTTTGTTTCGATGTGGGAGGGGCCTACGGCCGTTACGCGTTTCCCTTGTCAGGCTTGGTGGGCCCCCGCGGCAGGATATATAGTTTTGAGCCGGGAAGTTATAGTTACAAAGTGTTTTCGTTTGTGAAGTTCTTTTTTGCTCTTAAGAACGTGGTCTTGATAAAAAAAGCTGTTTCCAATGAGTCTGGTTTGATCGAGCTATGTTTACCTCCGAAAAAATCAGGGAAGCTGGGCGCTTCATTGGCGCATATCCATTCAGAGAAGAAGAAAGGCAGTTTTTGTGAAACGGTGGATATGTTGACCCTGGATGATTTTGCAAAAGATGAGGACCTGCCCCGGTTGGATCTAATCAAATGCGATACCGAAGGCTCGGAGTTGATGGTGTTTCAAGGGGCCAAGGGCCTGATCAAAAGGTTTAGGCCCATTATATTGACAGAAATAGACCCTAATAATCTGGCGAGGTACCGACAAAAGCCGTCTGATATTATAGATTTCTTCCGCGAATGGAACTACAGGCCCATGGTTTGGGACGACGGTGTATTCACCCCTGTCACCACGGCAGAGAAAGCAAGGAACTATTTTTTTGTCCCGGAACATATTAATATAGGAGAAATTCTAAACCCTAAATCCTAAACAAATTCAAATGATCGAAAATTCAAAAGCCAAAATAGTTTGGAAAATTAGGGTTTAATTTACTATGAAAGTCGTCTTTTTAGACAGAGATGGTGTTATCAACGAGTTTCCAGGTAACGGCTCTTATGTGACCAAGGTCAAAGATTTTCATTTTATCTCAGGGTCTTTGGAGGCTATCCGCGCGTTGACCCAGAGCGGGCACAAGATTTTTGTCATCTCCAACCAGGCAGGGGTGGGTAAGGGCGTTTATTCTTTGGATAAACTTAAACGCATTAATTCCAAAATGATTAAGGCCGTCGAGAAATCAGGGGGACTGATCCGTAAAAGTTTTTATTGCACGCACCGCTCGGATGCCGGCTGTGACTGCCGTAAACCCGGTATCGGGTTATTAAAGAAGGCCTTGAGGTCTCTTAATAAAACCATTGCCCATGCCCAAAAAGCTTATTTTGTTGGAGACACCGAGGGAGATATTAAGACAGGGCATAATGCTGGCTGCAAGACTATTTTTGTCCTTTCAGGCCGGGATGACCGCCGCCATATGCGCAAATGGACGGTCAAGCCTGATTACATCGTCAAAGATTTGAAAGCCGCTGCCCAAATTATCCAAAATGAAAATTCTAGTCATACACGCAACGGCCGGGGCCGGGCATAAAAAAGCAGCAGAGGCTGTTTTTCACGGTTTGCAGGCCAAAGGCGGCCTTGATTGTCGTTGCGTCGACGCCTTGGACTACACCAATCCTTTTTTTAAGAAAACCTACCCGTGGTTTTACTCTTTTTTAGTCACCCGATTGCCTTGGGCTTGGGGATTTTTGTTTGGATTGCTGGACATTCCCTGGATACAGCCGTTGGTGCGGGTGGTGCGGCGATTGTATAACGGATTTAATGCCTGGCCTTTGCAAAAATTCCTGATGAAGGAACAATTTGATGCTGTTATCACGACACAGTTCCTGTCTGCGGAAGTTTGCGCGTATCTTAAACGGGAAGGGAAAATTAAATCCAAGGTCATATGTGTCGTGACGGATTTTGATGTGCATCGCATTTGGGTAAATGAAGGGATCGATGTTTATACAGGGGCCTGTGACTACACCAAGAATAAATTGTTCGCTTTAGGCGTACCACCGGAAAATGTTTTTGCGACCGGTATCCCAACAGATGCCAAGTTTGCTCAAAATCCCGATACGCTCGCCTTAAAGAAGAAATTAGGGCTTCAAGACGGGCTGACTATATTGATCGCGACAGGGTCCTTTGGTATGGGGCCGATTGAAGAACTGATGAAGCTTCTTGAGAATTATCAACTGCTGGTTGTTTGCGGGCATAACCGTGAATTATATGAACGCTTAAAGCCACGGGCCCGTAAGAACACACACATCCTGGGGTTGGTTGACAATATGGATGAATTGATGTCTGTCTGCGATGTGATGGTGACGAAACCCGGAGGATTATCTATCGCGGAAGCATTGGTGAAGAAATTACCCATGATATTTTTTAGCGCCATCCCAGGTCAGGAGACCAATAATATTAAAGTTTTAGACAGCTATGAAGTATCACAAGGACAGTGTTCTTTGGCTCAAATAGCCAAGACCATTCATGAATGGGACATAAACCCTAAAGATTTAGACGCGTTGAGGCGACGTATGAGCGAATTATCCAAACCCAATGCCGTAGCTGATATTATTGCCCTACTACGAAAAATCTAGAAATTCTAAACCCTAAATCCTAAACAAACTCAAATGATCAAATAGAAGCTTCTGCCATGATCGCTCAAATTGTATTCGATTTACCCCTCGATGGGCCTTTTGATTATTTGGTCCCTGAGCACTTAATTTCTCAAATGGCGGTAGGGACACGTGTCAAAGTGTCTTTCGGGCCCAAGGCCAAAATTGGTTTTGTAGTTGGCTTGCTTACGCAAAGTGCGTTTCCTAAATTAAAATTTATACATTCACTATATGACACCTCCCCGGTATTTAATAGCCTGGATTTAGCTTTTGCCCAGGACTTTTGTGCTTATTATGGATGCAGTTTAGGAGAAGCGCTGGGGACAATGCTGGGTCATAAAAACGATCATAGGCCATCCACCCATCGGGACCATAAACCTCTGCATATTTTATACGGGTGCCAGCCTAACAGCTACGCGATCAAAATCCAAGAAATCACAGACGGATATTCTAAGCATCATGGTGATTCTGGGGCCGATAAGCCCGAAGGGCCTCATTTTCTGATTCTGGTCCCTGATACTTTCAGGGCCCAAACGCTGTCCCAACAATTGCATTCCCTCCCATTTGTGGTGACCTTAAGGAGTACTCTTTATGAGAGCGCGAGAGACGGGGTTGCCATCAAGATAGGCATGCGATCTTCAGTATTTGAATGTGATGGCCGGTATGACTGCGTCATCATGGTTGATGAAGAGGACGCTTCTTATAAACAGGAACAAATGCCGATGTATGAGACCCGCCAGGTACTTTTGATGCGTTCTCAAATATATGGATTTGATATAGCCTTTGTGGGCATCTCTCCCTCGGTAGAATTAATGGCCATGGTGCGTGAAGGCAAGGTCCGATTGATCGAAGAGCTGGCCGCTGGCTCGTTCCTGGCAAGATTGGTTGACTTATCTAATTATAGATTCGTTCCAGGTTTGCTTTCTCCGCCTGTCCGTGATGCGCTGGAGGGGGCATTGAAAGCAGGCAGGTAAAGCATTCTGGTTTTAAACCGCAGGGGATCGTACCGCCTGACCCGTTGTGTCGATTGTGGGGAAATCTTAAAATGCAGCCATTGCGACAGCCCGCTTATCTATTCAAGGGCAGAAGGGAAATATCTTTGCCGCCATTGTACCTATACCACGCCTGGAGATACTGCCTGCCCCAAATGCAATAAGCCCAGTTGGCGTTCCGTGGGCATCGGGGTGGAGCAATTGCAAACAGAGCTAAAAAAACATTTCCCACAGGCGAAAATCGTAGCTTTTGAGCGAGCAGCAAAATTATCTGCCAAGGCAACCAAGACTAGCGTCATTGCGAGCGACCGAATGGAGCGAAGCGATCTTTTAACATTACAAGATTTCGATATTTTAATTTCCACCCAAGCCGTCCTGCGTTTCCAAGGGATCTGGCAGGCGCAAATGATCGCGTTGATTGATTTTGACGCGGAATTAAACCGTTTGGATATGCGATCTGCTTTTAATGCTTTTAGCTTGGTCCTTCATGTCGGCAGCATGGCGCTTGGACCGGTGTTTATCCAGACCCGCAATACCAATCACTATGTTCTTCAAGGCCTCTCACGCGGCAAGGCGCAAGGTTTTTACGATGAGGAATTGAAATTAAGAAAGGAATTCGGGTTCAGCCCTTTTAAACACTGGATCAGGATAAGCTGGCGGGGTAAGTCAGAAAAATCCACCCGTCAGGCCGCCCAGCAAGTGTATACCGCCTTGACTCAATCGGCACCCGAGACGTACGTGATAACACCTCCCCTGCCTGATGCGGTCGTCCGCAAACGTGACCAGTTTCGTTTTAATGTGATGGTGCAGGTCGACCACGTGCCCCAAGCGGTGGCCTTTATAAAATCCACTTTCCAAAAAACCAAACGCCCCAGCCGTGTGATCGTCACCTATAACGTGGACCCATAGGCATGAAATTACAAATTAACATTTTCGATTATCATGGTATATTGAACTATTATGCGCATAGTCTTTTTTGGCAGTGACGATTTTGCTGCAGTGCATTTAGAGCATTTGTTGACCCGTGGGCATGAGGTCCTTTGCTGTGTCACCGGTCCTGATAAACCGCAGGGGCGGGGGATGAAGATGGTGATCTCGCCCATTAAGCAGATGGCCCTAGAGCACCAGGTCCCATGCCTGCAACCTTTGTCCTTAAAAGACCGCGGCATTGTTGAGGCCTTGGGATCCTATAAGGCGGATATTTTTGTTGTGGTTGCCTATGGCCGTTTGTTGACGCAGGAAATCTTGGTGTTACCCCAAATGCTTTGCATCAATGTGCATGGTTCGCTCCTTCCCCAATACCGAGGGGCAGCACCCATTAATTGGGCCATCCTTAACGGAGACAAAGAGACCGGTGTGACCATACAGAAAATGGATCTTGAGCTTGATACCGGTGACATTATTGACCAGGAAATGATGGTTATTGATGATGGTGAAAATGCCGCCCAATTGCGCGGACGTATGGCCAGGATCGGGGCTAAATTATTGCTCAAGGTCTTGGATAAACAGCCTGAAGGTCAATTTTCGTTACGTCCTCAGGATAAAACCCTGGCGACTTATGCCCCCAAATTGACAAAACAGATGGGTAGGATCGACTGGAAAAAGCAGGCACAATTGGTTTTTGATCAGGTGCGGGGTCTTCGGCCCTGGCCGGGAGCATATACTTTTTATAATGGTAAAATGCTTAAAGTCATCCAGGCCCAAATTACGGCAGAAAATATCGGTAAGAGCTTCCCGGGACAGGTGGTCAATGTCAACAGAAACGGCATTTACGTTGCTTGTTCTGACAAGTGCCTCTTGGTCAAGGAAGTCCAGCTTGAGGCTGGCAAGGCAATGCCGGCCCAAAGTTTTGTGGCAGGTCATAAAATAGCACAGGGTATTTCATTTAATATTTAAATTATGGTATAATCCCTACTCCTAATCGAATTGGTAAAGCATACGAGTTAAAGAACCCTTGTGCAAAGAAAGGAAAAGGGAATATCTCTCAACTCAGAAAAGACCCCATTGTCAGCCGCTGGACAATCATAGCCACGGAACGAGCCCGCCGTCCAGCTGCATTTGTGGACCCTCAATCTACATTGACTGACCGCAAAGAGTGTCCTTATTGCCAAGACATGAACTCCCCAGTTGTTTATGAGTCTCATGGGGTGAAGGTCATCAACAGCAGCGGGCCTATTTTAGATGATAGCAAACCTTTTGAACGCCGTGGGCATGGGCTTTATGAAGTTGCTCACAGTTACGGTAGCCATGAAATCGTCATTGAAACACCTGAGCATACCGCGAACATGGCAGATTTACCGTTAGGTCAGATCAAGAATGTTTTTCAAACCTATGCTTTGCGCATGCAGACACATAGCAAGAACCCGTTCATAGAATATGTGTTAGCTTATAAGAATTATGGGGTTGCTGCTGGCAGCCGGAATATAGGGCATTCTCGTTCACAAATCATGTCAGTGCCTGTTTTACCCATGCGCGTTGAAGATAAAACCTGCGGTGCCCAGAAATATTTTGATTATCATGAACGCTGCCTGTTTTGTGATATGGTCAGACAGGAATTGCAAAGCAGGGAGCGTGTGGTTGTTGAGAACGATCATTTTGTGGCCATTACCCCCTTTGCCTCACGGTTTCCTTTTGAGACCTGGATACTGCC
>CAYZLU010000046.1:0-10784 GCA_964479285.1 uncultured Planctomycetales bacterium
TGATCAACCGTAAAACAGCAACTAATGAGGCCACCCTAAAATTAGACACATTTTATTCTGCTACCAACGGAAAAATGGATGGCAAGAAATTCTATGGTATGTCACGTTATGCGTATAGTTTCGGCAGCAATTTAAAATGGTATAATTTTTATGAGTTTGAAGGTGATCAGGATTATTTCTCTGACATCTATTACCGCGGAACCCCTTCATTAGGCGTGGGTTATTGGTTCTCTAATACGGACTCTTTAAAAGCCATGATTGAAACGGGGGTAGGTTATCAATATACAGTTTACCGTGATGAGACTCCCAGCAGGGGGGAGACCGTATTAGTGCCGCGGTTCTTCATTGATAAGCGCTTGATAGCGAATTTACATTTGTCGGAAGATTTGACGTTTTATCCGTCTGTAGCAGATTTTAAGGACTACCGTATCAGGTCTGAGACTGATCTGGTAAACCAAATTACCCAGCGCTGGTCATGTAAGATCAGCTATATAGATGATTTTAATTCAGCCCCTCCTTCGGCAGTTAAAAAGAACGACTACACCTGGGTGACATCCTTAGAGTACCACTTTTGACCCCTTACAAATACTTTGTTTAATTTTGTCTTCATGTTTTCTTCATTTTCTTTATGTTATATTCCCAAAGAACGAAAAAAGGAGGGAATATGATGAATCTTATCACTTTTTTGAAAATTTTCTTAGGGTTGGCTGTATGGGGCTGGCCAGGTTTTCTTTACGCTGATCCAGATCACCATGAGAATTGGGGGCATCATGGGATACACCATTATTACCATTATCACGATCGTCCTCATTGGGGCATTCACGTAGATGCCTTTTATCCTGATGAGTATTACCCGGTTTGGACTGGAGGGGCGAGATATTATTACGATGATGGAGTATATTATGATTATGTCGGTGGGAATTATGAGGTGGTGGCACCTCCCATTGGTGCTGTAATCAGTACCGTGCCTTCTGATTTTCAACCGGTGGTCATTAATGGATTGACTTATTACACAGACAATGGGACTTATTATGTGCATACCTCCAATGGTTACAAGGTGGTTTCACCGCCACTCCAAGCCCCTTCGTTAGTCGATACACAAAACATTTTTACCGTCAATGTACCTAATGCTGCGGGAGGGTACACAACTGTTACTATCAAAAAATCAGGTAATGGGTTTGTGGGACCCCAGGGCGAATTTTATCCACAATTCCCTGATGTCTCACAATTAAGGAATATATATGGAAAATAGTCAAGGAGGAGAGAGGACATGCTGCAAATTGATTTATCAAAAGACCGGCGCGCGGGGATTAAATTACACCGCCAGGCAAGGTTATTCTGTCGTTTTTTTTTCCAGGCTTTTTTGACAGGTACTCAAATATACTGGCAAAAGGAAGACTTTAGGAAATATTTAGAGCAAACAAAGAACAAATATCAATGATTGTCAAAAAATCGTGCCTCGCCGTTGGTAAATTTAGTAGAAAAAAGTCAATAAAAAGTGGAAACATGACCTGTACAACTGTTGACATGCAGGTATGCTTGGTTTGGGTCATTTCTCAAGGAGGTCGATGATGCGAATTTTAGTGGTGGAGGATGAAAAGCGCATTGCAGATTTCATTGCGCGGGGACTTAAAGAAGAGCACTACGCGGTGGACATAGCTTATGACGGGGAAGAGGGTTTGTATCTGGCTGAAATCAACACTTATGATTTAATGATTTTTGATATCATGTTACCGGGACATGATGGGGTGGAGATGTGCCGCCAATTGAGGCTCAAGAAGATCAATGCACCTATCCTGATGCTGACCGCACGGGCCGCTGTGAAAGATAAAGTCATGGGACTCAATGCTGGTGCAGATGATTATTTAACTAAACCTTTTTCTTTCGAAGAATTACTTGCGCGCGTCAAAGTATTATTGAGGAGGCCAACCTCTAATAAAACTTCTGTCTTAAAGGTGGCTGATCTGGAGTTGAACCAGCTGAATCACGAAGTCAAAAGAATGGGTAAAATGATGATTTTGACGTCCAAAGAATTTGCATTATTGGAATATCTTATGCTTAACACTAGCCAGGTGATCAGCCGATCCATGATTTCCGAACATGTATGGAACGAACAGTTTGACAGCATGACCAATGTCATTGATGTCCATATCCGGAATTTGCGCAATAAGATTGATGACGGATTCAAGAAGAAACTGATCCATACCCTGCGTGGATCGGGATATATGCTAAAAAGTCCGGCATGAAATTTAATTCCATTAAATTTGAGATCAGCATTCTCTACACAGCCATTTTAGGCGTGATCCTCATCGTTTTCAGTGGTGTCATATATCTTATTTCCAATGCCTTCCTGGGGAAAATTGACCTGCAGCTTAAAACCAAGGCCCAAGCCGTAGATTTGACCATCAGGAATTATCTGAACGTTCTGGGTAGAAATCATTATGCCTTGGCTCAGGCAGTCAGCAAGACGATGATCATCAAGAACGAGAATTTTCTTCAGTACAAGACCAGGAAAATTTCTCAAAAATGGGCTGATCAGGCCCAGTCCCTCAATTTAAACGATGATTATATTAATTTCGTCGGTAAAAATGCTAATGAGGGATTCAGCTCTGTTAATATGGACAACGAGCTGCGTGTTTTATTCCTGGAAAACATGCAGTTCCCACCATCCGGGCAAGCTATTTATTGGACCCTGAATGTGCGGCATAAGAACATCAGGATCATTAATTATACCTTTA
The DNA here is from genome assembly GCA_964479285.1 of uncultured Planctomycetales bacterium. GTDB lineage: Bacteria > Omnitrophota > Gorgyraeia > Zapsychrales > Fredricksoniimonadaceae > JABDGZ01. Next base: position 2,739 of record CAYZLU010000046.1, read on the forward strand.
CGGATAAATCAGAGGGCCGGTATTTGATTCAGGTAGGTGTGCCCCAGGACCCTATCATGGGATTATTACGAAACTGGCTATATTCCATTGCCATTAGTGTCCCGTTGATCCTGGTGTTGACAAATTTTGTGGGAAGATTGTTGGCCAATAGAATCCTGAAGCCAGTGTACGAAATAACGGACTTGGCTAAGAAAATAACACAAGAGGATTTGAGTGCCAGGATTAAGACCAAACATTTTGACAAAGAAATGAAATCTTTGATTGAATCTTTCAATGAGATGATTGCCCGTCTTGAGAAATCTTTTAAACATATCGAACAGTTCAGTTACCATGTAGCCCATGAATTAAAAACACCTTTGACGATCATTCAAGGGGAAGCGAACCTTCTGTTGCGTCGCGACCGAACCATTTCTGAGTACCAACAAGCTTTGCGGATCATTATGGAGGAATCACAGCGCGTTCTTAAAACGGTGGATGATTTATTGCTGTTGACGAAATTGGACTATCAACAGGAGGTTTTTAAGTTTGAAGAATTTGATTTTATTGAATTTTTTAATGAAATTGTCGAACAAAATCGACTTCTCGCAGCCAATAAAGGGATGGGGATCAGGATGAATGCCCAAAATATCACATCTCCTTTAGTGATCAACGCCGACAGGCTCCATTTGAGACGGTTATTTTTCAATATCATTGACAATGCCATAAAGTTTACGCCTGAAGGCGGCTGTGTCGATATGAGGGTTGAGCATCGTCATGATAAAGTTATAAGCTTAATCAGTGACACAGGGCCCGGAATTGTGCCTGAGGATCTGGATAAAATTTTTGATGAGTTTTATCACGCGAACAATAATTCTCTTGGGAGTGGTTTAGGGTTGCATATTGCCTATACGATTGCCAAACTCCACAGTGGAGAAATAAAGGTCGAAAGCCAATTGGGCCGCGGCACTACCTTCATAATCAGCCTTCCTTCTCAAAATTAATTTTTGATTCATCTTCTTTTAATCTTGAAGATTTTATACTTATCTTAGATAAATCGTAATCCCTTTTTAACTTTAAGGCAAAAGGGACCAGAGAAAGAGGGTATATGCTTAGAAAAACCATGCATTTGATTTTGTCCGGAATGTTAATGCTAAATTTATGCGGTTGTTTTGCCTTGTTTGCGGGTGTTGCAGGAGGGGCTGGCACCGCAGTATGGCTTTCCGGAAAATTGACCCAAGAATTTCATGCTTCATATCATGCAACGACAGATGCCACCAAGTCAGCATTGCAATCACTTAGTTTGCAAGTGATCAAGGAAACCCAGGACGAGCGAATAACACAGATCAAGAGTATTTATAGCGATGGAAAGGAAATGTGGATCGACATACATAGGGTTACCGACTACTCCACTAGGGTTGATATTCGTGTAGGTGGGGTCAGTCCTGACAAAGAAGCGGCCGGGTTGGTTCTTAAAAGAATACAAAGTTTTTTATAAAAAAGCTGTCGTCAATGAGAGGAGGGAGAAATGGATAAAGGTAAAAAGGCTGTTTGTGACCGGTGTGGTTATCTCGAGTGCATTTGTACTAATGAAAGCTCCAGAACATGTTGATTTTTGATTTAATATTTGGATTTTTATTGGTATTCGCAGGCAGGAATTTCTTCTGGTTATGCGTTGGCATCGTTGGTTTTCTGATCGGTGCGCAATGCGCAGCTTCATGGGGATATACAAACGAATGGATGGTATTAATTATGGCCCTTGTATTAGGTTGTTTGGGGGCTTTGTTGGCCGTATTTTTTGAATGGCTTGCCGTTGTCTTTGGAGTTGGATTTTTAGGGGGAGGGTATGTATTGATGAAACTATTTCCCTTAACAGACGGGCAAGGGTTGAATGCATGGCCAATTTTTGTGATCGGAGGTATTCTGGGAATGTGTTTGATGGTCATTATTTTTGATTGGACATTGATCGTCATTTCTTCTTTATTGGGGGCGACGTTACTTGTCGATGCCTTTCACGGGACGGAAAAGTGGCATGATATTTTGTTCATCAGTTGTGTGGTGACAGGGATTTTGGTGCAATACCTGACATTAGTGGATACGGCCGGTAATCAGGGAAAATCTACAGGAAAGACCTGAATAGCATCGAGGAGGTAGAGTTGAAAGACCTGCTTGAAAATTGGAACCAGATGTCACAGGCATGGGGGGATAAAAACATTATTTTGTTTTTGGATTATGACGGCACATTGACGCCGATCGCCCAAAGCCCCTCCCAGGCTGTTTTGTCCCAAGAAAATAAAGAATTGATCAAATGTTTGGTCAAAACCTCTGTTATTCAGGTAGTGGTCATCAGTGGACGGTCGTTGGCCGATGTCAAAGAAATGGTGGGTATTGAAGGGATCCTTTATGTTGGTAATCATGGATGGGAGATAGAAGGCCCCGCAATGAATTTTGAAAGTCTTATTCCCGTCCACGTCTCTTCCATGATGAAAAAGATCAAATATGAGCTGATCGCACAATTGTCTGATATTCAGGGTGTTTTTGTGGAGGACAAAGGTGTGACGCTGAGTGTGCATTATCGTTTGGCTTCTGAAGACAAGGGATTTTTGGTAAAACGGATTTTTGATCACGTTTGCATGCCTTTTCGCCGGCAGAATATGGTCAAGGTCCATGCGGGAAAGAAAGTGCTCGAATTAAGGCCGCCTGTGGAATGGGACAAAGGCAAAGCCGCTATGTGGCTTTTAAGAAAACAGGAGATCCTTAAAGGAAGGGGAAAGGTATTGCCAGTTTATATCGGAGATGACAGTACCGATGAAGACGCTTTTGAGGCGCTTAAAAATAAAGGCATCACTGTTTTTGTGGGAAAAGCAAAATTTTCATCGGCCCAATATTGTTTGGCCGGGCCACAGGAAGTAACGGTGTTTCTGAGGCATATTCTCGATAGTGCATGTGAGAAATTGTGACTAATCTTCAAACAGGCCCGTATTTGGATTTTTTCCAGGTTGATGACGGGTGTTGACTAAAATTTTGCATAAATGGTAATGGTAATAGTATACTAAAGTTAGGTGCCCATTTCCCTGAACATGACTCTTGGGAAATGCAAGGTAGATAGGATTGTTTTAATTTTTCTGGGAAGAAACATATAAGAGGTGTGGTCTTATGGCATCGCTAAAAGAAATTCAACTGCTATCTAATGGACGTTTGTCAGTGATCATTGCCATTGTCTATGCCCTTACAGCGTATGGCTCTCTCCAATTATCTTTTGAAGGCACCAACGCATCCCCAGTGTGGCCTCCATCTGGGATTGCTTTTACGGCCGTTTGGTTTTTGGGATACCGTGTTTGGCCCGGCATATGGCTGGGGGCATTTATAGCAAATATGGTGGTATTCACCCATAACGGTTGGACGGTCATTCCTGCGGCCCCGGTTTCAGCATTGATCGGGGTGGGTAACAGCATAGAGGCCTTGTTCGGGGTTTATCTGTTGCGTAGTTTTACTGAAGAAACCATTTCATTGTCCAAAATCAGTGACATATTTAAATTCGTTTTTGCTGTCCTGGTGGCTTGTTTAACCAGTGCCACTATCGGGACTTCTGCTGTTTATTTTAGCCATCCTACCTATGGAATTTCCTTTGACATGGTTTGGTTTACCTGGTGGCTGGGGGATGTCGTTGGTGTCCTGGTCATTGCTTCTATATTTTTGACCTTCCAAAGGAAATTGTGGCGAATCAGTTCAGGGCAGAGCGCTGTGGAGGCTGTTTTAGTGGTCCTTGTTTTGGTTCTAGTTAATGCCGGCGTTTTTATGGGAAGGTTTCCAGAATATGGATTTTATTCTCATGTGACGTATTTGGCATTGCCTTTTGCCATTTGGTCCACTTATCGTTTTGGTTTTCCCGGTGCCACGGCGTCCATATTAATAACTTCTGTTATCGCAGTTTTTGGGTCGACCTATCATTTGGGTCCTTTTCTCGGCCAGCGTGTGCCGGAAGACTTGGTGATCGTGGAGTGTTTCATAGGTGTTGTCGCTGTGACTGTCCTTACCTTGGCCGCGGCCTTGTACGAGCGTCAAAGGGCTGAAGAAGACATAAAGCACAATGAAGCGCGTTTTAGAAGTCTGGTGGAAAACAGCTTTGAAGTCGTCGCTATGGTTGACACCCAAGCCAAGGTGCTTTATACCAGCCCCCCGACAAAAAATATCCTGGGTTTTGATCATTCAGAGCTTCTAGGACACTCCATGTTCGAGTGGATGCACCCCCAGGATGTTCCCGGGATTCTCGAACAATTTCAGAAGCTGTTAAAAACACCCGGATCGATAGTGAATGCGGCATGCCGAATGCAGCGTAAGGACGGAAGTTGGCGCTGGCTGGAAGGTTCTGGGCATAATTTATTGCATGATCCAGCCATCAGTGCGGTGGTCATCAATTATCGCGATATTACAGAGAGAAAGAAAGATGAGGAAGTTCGAGTGCATTTTGCTTCCATTGTGGAAAGTTCAGATGAAGCCATCATTTCCATGTCGCTGGATGGGATCATCACCAGTTGGAACAAGGGAGCAGAAAAGCTTTATGGATACACGTCCGAAGAAATCATAGGACGCTCAGCAGGTGTCCTTGTTCCTGAAGACAAAAAAGAGGAGCTGGGCAGTATTTTTCAGGAGCTTGAAGAAGGCAGAAAAATTGAACCTTTGGAAACCATAAGAAGGAGAAAAGATGGCGGTTTTCTTGATGTCTTGCTGACAGTTTCTCCCTTACGAAACAGCGCGGGCATGCTTACAGGTGTTTCATCGATTGAGCGGGACATTACGGAACGTAAGAAGGCACAGTTGGCCATTGAGGAAAGCGAGCGGCGTTTCAGGACCATGGCTGATACAGCACCAGTCATGATCTGGGTGTCAGGAGCTGACGGACTTTATAGTTTCTTTAATAAGGCTTGGATGGTTTTTACGGGGAAGTCTATGGACGCTGAGTTGGGGAACGGTTGGAGGAAGGGGATACATCCAGATGATCTTTCACGTTGCACACAAACTTATCTAAAGGCTTTTGAGGCCCGTGAAAGATTTACATTGGATTATAGGCTTAAATGTGCCGATGGCGTGTATCGCTGGGTGCTGGATACGGGAGTGCCGCGTTTTAGTTCTGACGGTTATTTTGGGGGATTTATCGGCTCATGTATTGATATCACAGACCGTAAAATGGCCGAAGAAGTTTTAAAACGGGACAAGGACAGTTTGGTTGAGTTGGTGGATGAACGTTCCAAGGAGCTGATAAAAACACAGAAAGAGCTCAAACAGTTTAGCCGCCTGGCAGATATAGGGACGCTGGCTGCGACCGTGGCCCATGAGTTGCGTAATCCATTAGGGGTCATCCATTTGGCAGCGTATAACTTAAAAAAAGAAAAAAGTGATTTGAGTGCTAATAAGCATTTAGCGAATATTGAAAAAAAAGTCTGGGAAGGGAACCAGATCATTGACAATCTTCTTAGTTACGCGCGTATCAAAATCCCTCATTATGAAGAAGTGCGAATCCTTAACGTTCTTGATGAGTGTGTGGCATCTGCCCAGGGCCGTTTTGGAGAGAAAGGTGTCAATATTGAAAAAAAATACGGTGACATCCAGGGTTTTATTGAGGCCGATCCCAATCAAATTCGGGAGATTTTCTTAAATATTCTGAACAATGCCTGCCAGTCTTTCCCAGGACAAGGGGGCAGCGTTGAAGTAAGGGTTGAGCAGGAGGGGGACATGCTCAGGGTCAGCGTTCAGGACAATGGTGTCGGTATTGCCCAGGAAGACCTGGAAAAAGTTTTTGAACCATTTTTTACCCGTAAATCCAAAGGTACAGGTTTGGGGTTGACTATTTGCAATGAATTAGTCAATTTACACCAAGGCAAAATCGATATCCAAAGCAGGGTTGGTGAAGGGACAATTGTTTGTGTTTTATTACCAGCTAACAGGAGAGGGTATGTTGAAACTGCTAATCATTGATGATGACGAGGAATTGTGCTCGGAGCTTGAAGAGGTCCTTGAAGCTGAAGGTTTTAGTGTAGATATAGCCCTGGATGGGCTTCATGGTTTACGGTGTCTGCAAGAGAAGAAATATCAAATTATAATTTTAGATTTGAGATTACCGGGACTTAGCGGGTATGGGGTCCTTAAGAATATTAGAAAAACGCTCAAAACTATCAAAGTCTTGGTGCTTTCAGGAAGACCTTTGGGGGAACCGTTACTTAAAGAGGACGGTGTTTCCCAGGATGATGAAGAAAAAATATTAAATATGGCAGATCTTGTGATCAATAAGCCTTTTATGATAGAAAGTTTGCTTCATAATATCAAGGCATTGACCCCATCAATAGAGGAAGAAAGTCAGTAAAAGGTTGAACCGCGCCATTGTCATTTTTGTTCCCGTAATATATTCTGAAAGTAGGGGTTCATTACTTTAGAAAGCCAATGTTTAATCCTGGCAAGACCGGTGGGGTCTATTTCTTGAGTTATTTTAAGATGATATTTTCAAGGGAGGTGCTCATGACAAGTACAATGCTTGAATCTCAACAGGAACAACAAGTAGCTGTCACAAAAAGCAAGCCTCTTATCATGGTCGTTGATGATAATGTAGAGCTTTTGGAGGAATTAGAGAATTTATTGAATATGGGCGGATATGATGTCATCGCAATCAGCGATGGCACAAAGGTTTTTGATGCTGCATTAAAAAAGAAACCAGATCTTATTTTATTAGATTTGAAAATGAGCCCTAAAAGCGGGTTTCAAATAGCTGATGAGGCAAGGAATTCCCAATTTTTAAAAGGGATCCCCGTCATTGCCATGACAGGTTTTTTCACGGAGAAACAACATTTTTTGATGATGAAGTTGTGCGGCATCAAAACATCTATCCTTAAACCTTTTAGGCCGCTTAATCTTATCACCAAGATTGAGTTTGCATTGGGAAATCGTATGGAAGAATATGAGACCGACGGGACATAAACAGTAGTTGATTGAATGAGTTCTCGTCAATAAAACCCAGCCTTGCAATGAGGCTGGGTTTTTTATTATGTGCCCGGCATGGCGCATAAAGTAGAAATAGGTCAACTAAAAGGAGAAATCCCCAATGGCCTGCATTGTTTTTATAGGGTACCCTTAAAATAGGGTGGCGGTATGTTCATTCGAAAGGGTAAGAAAATGATGAAAACTAAAGACGTAGATCAATTTGTCTATTCGGTTTCCCACGATTTACAGGGACCATTGAGGATCGCTTCTACTTATGCACAATTGTGGTCCAAGAAATATAAAGGGAAGACCGATGAAAATGGGGACAAATACCTTTCTTATATAGTGAATAATATCCAAAAGGCACAGTCGTTGATCAATGATTTAATGGTCCATTCACGTGTTGGAAGTCGAGGGCCTTATATGGAAAAAATGGATTCTAGTCAGGTATATGAAAAGGCCATCGGCAAAATAGGTGCAGACCAATTGAAAATCCTGATTGTAGAGGACAGTCAGGAGGACATGGAGTTATTTGTAGAGATACTTTATATGAAGCAAAAATACGCGTGGGATTTTAAACGTGCTTCAAAGCTTAGCGAGGCCTTATGGTATCTTAAGCAAGAAGAATTTGATGTCATCATATTAGATTTAAATTTACCGGACAGTAGGGGTTTCGATACTTTAATTAAAGTACGTGGGGCGAAACCTAGGACGCCCATTGTTGTGATGACAGGTTTAAACGATGAGCAGATCGGGATCATGAGTATTCGTTATGGAGCACAGGACTATCTGTTTAAGGGGCAAATCACTGCCGATCTTTTTTTAAGGTCTGTTAATTACGCCATTGAGCGTCAGCACTTAGAACAGCTGAAAGATGACTTGATCGCTTATGTAAACCATGAACTAAGCAATCCCTTGTCCATTATTAAAGAAGGGTTAAGCCAGGTCAATGATGGGCTCAAGGGCCCCATCAATAAAGACCAGAAACAGTTCTTGGGCATCACGCTTGATAGCATTGACAGGCTTAGTCATATCGCTCAAACATTGCTTGAAAGTACCAGGTTGGAATTAGGTAAAATCCGACTTACCAAGGTACAG
>CAYZLU010000047.1:0-5071 GCA_964479285.1 uncultured Planctomycetales bacterium
ACCCTATCTTGTTAAGAATGTAAATCAAAACTTCTTTAAATTTATCCACTCTCTCTTGAGGAACACTAACTCTTAACTCTTGCTTTTCCACCGAAGGGGGGACACGATTCTTAATAAAATCTACTTTAATTTCAGCTTTGAGGTCAAGGAGGCTATCGGTCGAGATATTAAACAATTTAGCCAGGTTTGAAAGCTCTTCAGCACTGATCTTTCTATCTCCATTCTCAATTTGAGACAATGACACTCGGTTTACTCCCAAGCTTTGAGCTAATTGTTCCTGTGAAAAGCTCATTTGTTCTCGAAGAGTCTTTATACGTTCACCTAAGTCTTTATAAAATGATTCCTGCATGGACGTTCCCCCCTTTCTTGACATCTGCTAAAATATAACATATGAAACATAACCTGTCAACACGTTGTTGTAATATACTACACAACGTTATTGAAGGGGTGGATTGAATTATAAAGCTCGACCATATTAGCACCTTCTTGAAGCCTAAGAATAACAAAAAAGGGGTCATAATACGAGTCTAACGCCTCACGTGGCTCCATATTATACAGCAAATGCGGTGTAATAATAAATTGACTTTGTTTATTTTCAAGCACTTACAACAACTCACCACCAAAAATAGCCTCAAAAACGCTCCTTTTTACGCCAATATTGAGGCCAAAACGGGGCAAAATAGGGAAATTTTGGGATAAAAAGGGGATTTTTAGGGATAATTTGGGATATTTCAGGGTCTTTTTTGACTACCTTTAAATTCCACCACTAATTCCTCCACTCCATTGACTATTAGTCTCTCAAGTCCTTGCGTAAATCATTAAAAAGGTCGTACAAGCCCTGTTCTGTAAGCGCAGATTGCTTTCTATTGGTCGATACGAAGATATTCGGCACATTATCCCTCTTGGGCCTAACCTTGAGGTAATCTGCCAGAAAATCTCTTGCCGTCTCATTCAAGGGGACGATCCGCTCTTTATTCTTTGCAAAGACTTTGATGTAGCTCTTTTCTAAGTTAATATCCTTCAATGTGAGATTGAGCAATTCCTTCCGTCTCAAGCCAGCAAATAAAAATAAAGCAATGATGGCAACATCCCTGCTCCACCGTGACTTGTATATCCTTTTCAAATTGATACAAGCTAACAACAGTTCTCTGGATTCTACCTCATCAAGGAACTCAGGTAATCGGCGGGAGAGTTTGGGCTTTTCTATTTGATTGAGAGGGTTTTCAGGGAGGTGGCCACGCTTGACCAGGAAGTTACAAAATGACCGCATTCCCTGCATCGCATTTAAAATACTTCTGGGTGCATTGCCTCGTTGTCTATGGCCAATGTAGTACGCCCGCAGGGTGGGAGTATTGAGACTGGATAAAGTTGAATCTAACGCATTGTAACGCAGGTACTTGACGAATGGTTTGACGCACCTCTTGTACCACCCAATCGTGTTTACCTCCAAACATCGTTCCAGCGTAGCGTAATGCACAAATTCGTCGAATGCGTCGACAATTTTCATAAAAATTTGACGTATAAGAGATGACTAATAGCCTATGGCTTATTTCTGAGGAATTGCCTCGACGAGAGTGCAGTCTTAAAAAAATGGTGGCGGGGAGTGGATTTAAACCACCGACCTGTCGGGTATGAACCGAATGCTCTATCAACTGAGCTACCCCGCCAAAAATGAAGAACAAAGAAAAGTAATTTTAGACGAGAAGAAACGGATTGGCAAGTAATTTCTGTATACAAAATGATACGAACCAGTAAAATAAGGACTTCGCCTATAAAAATACAAATAAAAGGAGTCGAAGAAACTTGAAAATGCACCTTAACACCCAAATTCTTTTAGGTGCCCTTCTGGGAGTGGCTTTTGGTATTATTTTGGGCCATTCCGCCTTGCCTCCAATGACTACAACCCCCTTCCTTCTCGGTTTTGATTTTCTGGGAAAAATATTCATCAATTTGCTTAAAATGATCCTTATCCCACTTGTTTTTACCTCTGTTACCGCTGGTATCGCCAATCTTAAAAACACCCCTAATCCCAAACGCATATGGCCTACCCTTATATGCTACTCTTTTACCACCACTGCTTTGGCCGCCATCACGGGCCTAATAGCCATGAATTTCATTAAGCCAGGTGTAGGCCTTGATATCCATTTATTCAAACAAAACATGGATTCATTTCATAATCATTCGTTATCGACAAGTATTTTCGCCCACAGTTTTATTGATGGTATTTTCATGAACCCATTGGCCGCCATGAGTCAAAATAATATCCTGGGGGTGGTTGTGTTTGCCGTATTTTTAGGGATTGCTATTGTCGTTTCAGGGGAAAAAAGCCAAACTATTTCAAAAGTGATCAATGAGCTCTTTGAGATCACCATGACAATCGTACGGTGGATCATGGTCCTGGCACCTTTGGGCATCATGGGACTCTTAACAAATCTCATTGCCCAACAGAATGTCCAGTTACTGTATGTCTTAAGCAAATATATCCTTGTCGTCGTTGGGGCGACCCTTTTTCATGGGCTCATTACACTCCCTATCATTTTATGGTTAATAACTAGAATTTCTCCCTTGAAATTCTTCCTTGCCATGAAAGAAGCTTTTATTACAGCATTTTCTACCAGCTCTTCAACCGCCACCTTACCTGTTAGCCTGCGCTGTATTACAGACAATCTTAAGATTGATAATCCTATTGCCAGGTTCGTACTGCCGGTTGGCGCGACCCTCAATATGGATGGGACTGCCATGTATGAAGCCATGGCAGCTATATTCGTGGCTAATTTATGCGGGGCCCACCTGACCCTGCTGTCCCAAGTGGTCGTGGTCCTGACCGCCATGATGGCATCCATCGGAGCGCCTGGAATACCAAGCGCCGGCATGGTGACCATGATCATGGTCTTGCAATCCGTCGGTCTTCCCGCCCAGGCCGTGGCCATCCTTATTGCGATCGACCGGCCTTTGGACACTATTCGCACAGTGGTCAACGTAGAGGGTGATTGTATCGGTGCTTGTGTCGTGCAGAAAATGGCAAAGAATTAAGGATAATGGTCACCTAATTTTTTCCAACAAGATATGATAAATATCATCAAAATGAATGATGCCGCTTTTCACTTTCTGCAAGGCATCTAAAGCCATTGATTGGAAATCTTTCGTCGTGGCAAGGTCTTCAATTTCAGTGACAGAAAGATTATTGATAATAGCTTCTCGTAAATCTTGAGTAAATTGAACGATCTCAAAAACCCCAATCATCCCACGATAACCTGTCCTTTGGCACGCTTCACACCCCCTGCCTTTATATAAGGTGACGTCCGAAGTCTTAGGATCTTCTGTCATATAATGAATATCTTCTTTGTCCCCTTTGGGAACTGCATTCATGAGCAACTTAGGATCAACGCTGCATTGAGCGCATATTTTGTTAAACCCGGCAGAATCAATTTTATATGGTTCACGGCATTCATCACAGATACGCGGGACTAAATGCTGGGATATCGCCCCAACGAGCGCGTAGGCTATCATATGGCGTTCCAATCCCATATTGACCAGACGCTCCACGGTACCTAAAGCGCTGTTCGCGTGAATACTCGTCAGGACAAAATGCCCTGTGATGGATGCCCGCAAGGCGATTTCCGCGCTTTCTGAATCACGTATTTCCCCGATCAAAATAATGTCAGGGTCCTGGCGCAAAGTCGCCTTTAATGCCGAAGTAAAATCTTCACCGACCCTTTTATTAATATCACATTGATTAAGGCCATCCATTTGATATTCCACTGGATTTTCAAGCGTCACTATATTGACAGACGGTGAATGCAATTGGGAAAGGATTGAGTAGAGGGTCGTGGTCTTGCCTCCACCCGTTGCCCCGCTGACAATTAAAAGACCGCTTTTTCTCTGGATGATTTGCTCAATGATTGAGTAAGATTTCTGGCTTAGCCCAATCTTTTTTAAATCGATCAATTCTGAATTCTTATTTAAGACACGAATGGCAATTTTATCACCCATCAAGGTTGGAAAGGTGGCCACACGAAAATCGTATTGTTGACCAAAAATAGACAAGGAAAAACGGCTGTCCCATGACTTTCTGCTGCTAACAGTGTCTGTAGGTATGTTTGACAAGATTTTCAACCTGGCAATCAAGAAAATCTCGGCATTTTCAACGACTTCCAATGTGTTATACAATTTGCCGTCAATACGAAAACGCACACGGATATGCTTCTGCTGCGGTTCAATGTGGATATCGCTGGCCCTGCTTAAAATAGCTTCTGATAAAATCAAATTTACTATGTCACTGGTGAGACTGGAGTCCTGGGTTTGGGAACCCTTGCCCCATGAAACCCTCTTTCTTTCTTGAGCTGAACTTAACAATGTCTCATATTTATCCTTTAGTGTTTCCATTGGATGATTATACTAAGTAAAGCATTGTACATTCAATTATTTTTAATATTAAATAACTGATTACCAAAGGGACCTTAATATTACGCCAATGATTGATGTAGGCAGGATTAATACCCGTTAAATTTGAATGATGATGGATTGTCAGAATTTGAATAAATAAAATTCTGCACTATGTCTTTATGATCAAAGATTATTATAAGCTTTTTGGTCCGCTTGTTTCCCCTGGAACTATTGGTCCAAATATTAAATTCGTTATGGGACTCAACATAAAGATAGATCCAATATTCATTTTCTTTATTATCGATTCCTTTGTCCGTGGGATCCCCGTAAAGACTCAGAATATCAGCTTTTGTAGATTGTCCTTTAACGATTTGCTCACGTCTTTCAGCATTAAAATCCCTACCCTGTACAAAATTATTAGTAGTAGTACAGCCAGAGATACAAAAACAAAATACGGCAACCATCAAAAAAGTTATTTTATTCATAATGTCCTTTCTGTTCTATGACGGCATCCCTTTATAGAGGAAACCTATTGTATCGACAATAGAAATATATTTTACCAAAAAATAGGCCATAAGATAGTCCCATTATTGTTAGACCTTTTTCTCTATTCTACTTCTTCTTTTTTAATTTTGTCATCATCCTTTCTCTTTAACTTTAGCAATAAGTTCCCGCATCTTCCTTA
>CAYZLU010000047.1:5081-10751 GCA_964479285.1 uncultured Planctomycetales bacterium
GAATTCCAATCCTTTTCTTTCCCCATTATCAACAAAACATCAAAAGCATTAAGAAGCTCATCATTAAAATAACAACCTGCTCTAAAACCTTCTTGCCACGCCAGATCAGCTGGACTTCCTTCTCTAAATCGTGATTTCATTTGATCACCTCCCATTATTTTTTATCAACTATTGACCTGTTTTATTTCTAAACCCTCTATAAGGGCCGTAAACCTCATTTTGACTTTATTATTCAAGTTAAAATAATTCGAAGCGCCCGGCTAATATTCGGCATTGATCGCGTGGCAGCCCCCGTGGCTCATCAGCCTCCGGAAGCATCTAAGCCGTCTGCCCCAACCAGTGGGCACTCGAATAAAATGTTAATGCAGGCTGTTTTCTATACCATAAGCCTCAAATACTTTTTGGGTGATCAAAGAACGAACACCTTGGTTCATACAACGCACCCTCTCGTACCATCGCTCATTTTTACCCTGTTCCGTTGGCATTGAAACAAACAAGCCTTTTTTTCCTTGTATTAACCGCACTCCTTTAATCAAAAGAGCATCATTGATCCCTAAATCGATAAAAGCTTTGATACGGCTGTCCTTTGGCAAGCGATGGATCTTGATGACCTTGATATCAATCGTTTCAACTGGCATATTTTTTTCTCCATGACTTCGGGGGTGTTAACTGATTGAATAGAGTATACCTAAAAATTGATTATTTGTCAAATAAAATATTGATTAAGTGTTAAGCAATAAAATTTACTTGTAAATTCGTCAATATATGTTAAACTATAAAAAAATTTGTCATCATACTTAAACAAAAGGACATCATATGTATATAGGAGAAAAGATGCACGCAATCCGTAAGGCCAAAAGGATATCGTTGACTGAACTCTCGGAAACGAGCGGAGTTCAAATGGCGACGTTAAGCCGTATCGAAAATAAAAAAATGGTGGGCACCCTGGAGTCTCACATGCAAATTGCCAAAGCCCTGGGGATAGACGTTACTGAACTCTATAAGGGACTAAGCCATCAAAATGCCATTATAGATTTTGGGCATGATAAGAACATGGATGTCTTCACCCATAGTGATGAAGCTTCTTTTGAGATCTTGACTAAAAATGTCATGAGCAAAAAAATGATGCCTACCCTTGTACGGATTGAAGAAGGCGGAAAAACCAATAAAGAACAAACCCAGGGCGGCACTGAAAAGTTTATTTTTGTGCTGGATGGTCATGTTGAAATAAACATCAACGCCCAAGTGTTCATTTTACATAAATTCAATACCCTTTATTTCGATGCATCCCTGCCGCATTATTTTCGTAATGTCGGCAAAGGAGTAGTCAAACTTATTTGTGTCGGGACCCCCGTGTCCTTATAAACAAACATCAAGGGCCCCCTGCCGCTAATCCAAGCAGGGCACATACCGCCGCCGAAAAGGCAAAAACTGGAAGGAATTTATTATATGGCAAATCCGAAAATCCTCATCTGTGATGATGAAGAAGGCATTCGCGAATCATTGAAAATCGTTTTGGGGGACCATTACGAGCTGGTGACGGTTGATTCCGGGGACATGGCATTAGAAGTCTTGTCACACAACAAAGATATCAAGGTCATGCTGCTGGACATCAAAATGCCCAAGACAAACGGGCTTGACGTCCTCCAAGAAATAAAAAAGAAATATCCCAGGTTAAGGATCATCATGGTCACCGGCTATAAATCCGTTGAAACTGCTGCTGAAGCTTCCCGCCTGGGCGCCAGCGGCTACATCGTCAAACCTTTTAAATCACAGGAAATATTGGAGACGGTCAAGAAAAATTTGGAACCATGACCCAGTGTCATGGCGAGCCATGCATCTTAATCCTCATACAATCCTGCCTATACTTTGCATGATGCTTTCACTTTTCTGTGGATCTTTTGTGATCCTGCAGAATCCTGAAGCTAAATTGAACCGTGTATTCCTATGTATCTGCATAACCTTTGCCGCTTGGTTTTCATTCTATATTCCAGAGAATTTTCATTACAATGATAAAATTCTGATAATTTGGTCCAAAATATGTTTCTGTTTTATATCTTTTATACCCATCACAACCTTTACATTTATCAGCACCTATTTACAAATACCTAAATATAAATTTTGGATTACAGTTAATTTACTGATCGGCCTCACCTTTTCTATTTTAAGTATAACAACAAATTGGATTATCCAAGGAATCTTATACTATCCTTGGTTCCCTTATCCACATGCCGGGATTCTACATCCCTTTTTAGCTTTACACTGTGCTTATCTAATGTGTCTCTCTTTAAAACTGATGTTCAATGAACTTCATAATCCATTACTATCCACCAAGCGACGCAATCATCTGAAATATATGATAGGTTCGTTCTTAGTATTAAGCTTCTCAATTCTTGATTTCATTCCTAACTATAACATCCCAATACATCCAATTGGATACATTCCAGTATCCGCCTATTTAATCATCACAACTATCTCCATTATCCGGCATCAATTAATGGACATTCAAATTGTGATCCGTAAAAGCCTTGTCTATTCCATGCTAATTACCCTCATCACCATCATATTTCTTGTCCTTGTCCTGATTATAGAAAAACTTTCGCAAAATCTTATCGGCTATCAGAATTTGCTTAACTCAGTCATCTTATCTGTTATGGTGGCCCTTATTTTTATCCCATTAAAAAACAAGATCCAAACCTATGTTGATAAGATATTCTTTAAAGGTACCCATTTTGAGATTGTGGAACAAAATGAACTGCTAAAACGCGAAGTGATCCAATCCGACCGGATGAAATCCATCGCTATATTGGCCAGCGGCATGGCCCACGAAATCAAGAACCCCCTTACCCCCATTAAGACCTTCAGCGAACAACTGCCTTCACGGCTTGATGACAAAGAATTCCTGATCAAATTCTCCAGGATCATTAATCATGAAGTAGACCGTATCGACAATTTAGTCCAAGACCTTTTGAATTTCGCCAAACCGACTCCGCCTCTCCTAGAAACAACCAACATTTGCCGGCTCATTGAGCAGACCTTAGATCTTCTCAACAACAGCCTAATCAAACACAAGATCACCTTGAAGTCTTCTTTTGAAAACAGAAATGTGCTTGTCAATATTGATCCCAAACAAATCAAACAAGCCCTCTTAAACATTTTTCTTAATGCCATTGATGCAATGCCTAATGGCGGCACATTGACCATATCCTCTTCAAGTACAAATGAAACAACGCATTCCCTTATCATAGCGATATCAGACACCGGCTGCGGGATTGCACCCCAAGACCTCAATCATATCTTTGACCCTTTTTTCTCAAAAAAAGACCACGGGACAGGTTTGGGCCTCTCCATTACCTACGAATTAATCAAAAATCATGACGGAAAAATTTCAGCGGAAAGCAAATTGGGACTAGGAACTACATTTAAAATTGAACTTCCACACTAGAAGTCATCCCAAAACCTCCGACGAAGAACCGAGGCTTGAGCCTGATGGCTTTCAACAAGGAGAGACGACGAAGCGTAGTCGCAGCACTACGGTGAGGAGGATCGACGCAGGTGAAAGCCATCAGGGCAAGCCGAATTCCGTCGCAGGTTTTGGGATGGCTTCTAAAGCTCGCCTTTTTTAAAAAGCTCGACCAAGGCATCAACAGGCTTGTGATTAAATTGCTTATTAACACATTCTTGTATTTCTAAAATGGCCTTTTCTTTATTTAACCCCCTGCGGTAGGGCCTGTCTGTAGTCATGGCATCATAAGTATCTGCCACTGCAATAATGGCCGCTATCATGGGAATATCTTCCCCTTTTAACCCTTCTGGGTATCCATTGCCATCATAGCGCTCATGATGGTATTTAACGCCATTGATGACTTCTTCAAATCCGGTCAAAGGGGCCAGGATCTCAGCGCCGCGGGTGGTATGGCTTTTCATGATTTCATATTCCTCAGGGGTCAATTTGTCCTGTTTGGTCAAAATGGTCTCTGAAACGCCGATTTTTCCAATATCATGTAAAAGCCCTGCGATATATAAATTTTCAAAGAATTTATATGGAAAATGATGTGCTTTTGAGGCCTCCATCTGACGGCCAATGGCCAAGGCATATTTTGTCACCCGCTCGGTATGGCCATGCGTATACGTGTCCTTGGCCTCAATAGCAGAACCTAAAGCAATGGTTGTTTGAATAAACAAATTACGATTGCGCTCTGCTTCTCTTTTCAAATCTTCGAATAACTGGGCATTGCGGATGGCCATGGCCACATCTGAAGCCAAGGCCGAGAAAAAATCCAGTTCTTCCTGGTCAAAACGACTGCCATCATGTTTTTCTCCCAGCAGTAAAATGGCCAAAAGCATATGCTGATGATAAGCAGGCACACACGCAACTGCATTAAGTTTAGGCAATTGTTCACTGACACTATGTAAAAGCTGCTTGATCCCCTTGCCATTAGAAATGACGCTTTCCTGCCAAAGAAGCTTGTTGATGTCTTCGGCAACAATGGCGTTACGGTTCTCAAAAATATATTTGTACTCTTTTTGAAAAAAAAGCCTTACCAAAGGATTGGATTTGTTAAACCGGATAAGGCCTTCAGGGATACGTTCGCCGATTTCACCCCGGGAAATCGACAGGACATAAGAATCCTTATCAGGATCATAAAGGATCATGCCTGCGTGTTGGATGTGGACCTTTTGGACAAGGGAACGGACAATGAGCTTGATCAATAAGCGGGGATCGTGTATCAAGATCATCCCTTTGGATGCAGATTCCAACTCCCGCTTATAATCAATTTTTGTGGAAAGCATGTCAGTTGTTTAACTGAGCCAGAACGATCTTTTCAAGCTCCTCGAGGATAAAGGGTTTATGGATATACCCGATCACACCGAGGGCATTGGCTTCTTTAATCGTCTCTTCATCTTCAACACCCGAAACCATAACGACCTTGGCCGACGGGATTATTTTACGCAGCTCACGCAAAACTTCAATACCAGTCATCTCCTCCATCCTGATATCGAGTAATATCAATCCCGGGGCCTCTTTAAGGACCAAATCTAATGCCTGACGCCCACCTGAGGCAACGAAAACTTCCAATTTTCGTTTTGTGAAAAAATTACGCGCAAATTCACGGATGTCTGACTCATCGTCAACTATTAATAGTTTAGCCATAAGGAGATACCATTACCTAATGCCTCTATCCAAGAGACCATTCTTAGTCTACCCAAAACTTCACCCAATAGCAATAGGCAAACGCAATATCATCTGTGTGCCGTGCATATATTTTGAGACCATTTCGACATTTCCGCCATGGTTATCTTCAACAATTTTCTTGATCACATAAAGCCCCAGACCGGTCCCTTTCTTGCTGGAAAGTTTGGTCGTAAAGAATGGCGTGAACAACTTATGCATATCTTCATCTTTTACGCCCATCCCATTATCTTCAAAAATAATCTGGGCATGACCGTCTTCTTTCAAGACATGCACAATTAAGGTAGGCTGAAAATCAGGTTCATTCTTCTCATTCTTTCTTTGCAGCATGGCATCATAACCATTATCAATCAGGTTAAAAAACACTTCCTGCAACTGAGTAAAATTACCTTTGATTTTAGGGATATTGGCAGGATCATAATCATGCATTATTTTTAATTGGTCTGTTTTAATTTTAAATTGGGCCATTTCCAACG
>CAYZLU010000048.1:0-10556 GCA_964479285.1 uncultured Planctomycetales bacterium
AACTGCCTAAATAGGCTTCAATCGAATTCATCTTCTCTATAATCGAGGGAAACCAATTGTTGTTTAAAAGGTCCCTCACAAATTCAATTTTCCTTTTGCACTCTGATTTATTACTATCCAAGATCACCACCACAAAGGTCGCGTAACCGTAATTGACCTGGCCTAATTCAACAGCTTCCTGGGCTGTTTTAGTTTCTTCTATTTTCGTCAAGACCGAACGATTGGCGGCATCAGGATTTAAGCGCGGGTCTTTGCCAAAAGCACCCATGACCATCTGCCCAATGGAGTATTTCATCCCTAAATATTTACCCTGGTATTCATCGATGATCCCTAAAGCGTCAATAGGATCATAAAAAAGAAACCGTGAAGAAAACCTGTATTCAAACGGCAGGGTTGAAAGGACATTAAGAATTCCCGAGTAACTTTCATAGGGAAATTGGGTCAAGGTGATGACCCCGATATAGTTCTCATCAATCATGGGCTCGTGCCCGCCGATAAATTCATGCGCCCCCAAGTAATGGTTCAGGTAACAAGGTGGTTGCGGCAGAGGGACCTCTGACCTGCCCCCCGCGATGCAGCGGTTAAGAAAGGTCATCATCTCCGCAGAACTCATGCGTTTAATGTGTATTTTATTTGAAACATTGCCCTGGAATTCAGCCAGCTTCTGGTTAAAAACATTGATAATAAAATCAAGGCTAGGGCCCTCATTTTTCTGGGAATTTTGGACAAAGAAACTATTCATGGATTTATTTTCAACAACTGATGGAAGATAGCTGAAACTGATGGCATAGATGTTTTCAAAATGATCGCCTTCTTTTTCATAACGTTCGCGTCTATGCCTTTCAATTAACAGAGAAGTTACATTATTAAAATGATGGACTTGGGGATAATCCATCGCAAGCACCCTGAATAGGTCTACATGCACGGACCAGCCATTGCCGAAATTCTGGAATATCGACTGGATTTGGGAAGACAATTGGTCTTCTTCCAGGCCCAAAGACGAATCCATGTCCGGGCCGCAATAATAAAAACATCCGAGCAAGCTTCCATCCCTGTTAAAAATGACCCCCTCATCGACAAATTCAAAGTAATTGATCAATGAAGGAAATCCTGCAGGGCCGTCTGTGAATTCTTTGACAGGTAACATTTAAATCTTTCTGCTGCGCTTTAATACACACTTGGGTGTGTTGATCTTCTCCCGGGCATGATAAAAATCCCGGTATAATAGTGACCTCAAAAAAATCTTGGTGGCCCAAGGGTCAATTTTGGCGGCTAATTTGCTGGCAATGATCCCGATGCTCCACATTATTATCGCCAAAATGAGTGATATGACGTCCCGACCAACCGTGCAAAGGCTTAACGAGAGGCACGCTAAAAGGATAATGTTTTCCCGCTCTCCTCCAAGTAACAAGATCGGTTTGGTCAAACTCTGTAGTAGAGGTGTGTTTCTTTTATAGTTATTCACGTTTTATCCTTTATGGAGCCAAAGGGTTACATTTGGGCTGAAAACAGGGCCGCGTTGACGAGTAAGGACGAGGCAAAAAATACAATGCCCCCGACTGCGATGATGTTCGTCAGTTGATGGATCCCGTCCCCAATGCTCTTACCAAAAGCATTCACAAATCCCCACATCCCGATTGCGATCAAAAGGACTGATGTAGGGAAAAGTCCAGTGGTCAGATCTTTGGCGATTTGATATAATTGATTAGACATCACCAGAATCTGCGAACTTGTTGTTGCAGATGCTTTGCCGGTAAGTGAAATCATTAACATTGAAAGAATTGAAAAGACTTTTATATTGCGCATGAACTTATCTCCTTTTGCATAACGTTTTTATTTTGTCAAATCATAACATATATTTAATTATTTGTCAAATTTATCACCACGTTAGGTGGTAATATGGGATCGGCAAACTTGCACAAACGCAAATAAGGAGATATTCAGCGACGACGCACGGGTTTTCATGGAACTTTTTAAGTATTAAGGATGTCTAATGTTTGAATAGACCGGATGTAAAAAAACTTAAAAAGGAACCTCTATGAATAAACTTCTCTTGTTACTCTTATGTTTTAATTTAACCGGCTGCGCCACCATACGCCAGTGGCAACAAGAAGTGCGAGAACAAAACAGGATTTGTTATAACATACAAAATGCTGTGGTCAACAAAGAAAATTTGATGGGGAGGTCTCTGCAACAAATAATTGAAGAATTTGGGCAGCCAAATGGGGTTGATACCACCTATAACGCGTTTGGGGCCGTGCAGGATGAGTATTATGCATACCTTAGGTCTGATAACGTCAAATTTGAATTTCAAATAATGATGGGAAACGGGGTTGTGATAGCGGTCCATTATATGGCCCCCCATGATGTGCCCATGCCTGACACAGGCCCATCGCAAAATGTAGACCAAGACCCTGGGCCCTCATATACTGAAACTAAAAAGGACATGGAGCAAGAACGAGAATGGGAGAGTGGAGTAAAAGAAAATGAAAAACAGGCAGACGATGCGATGGAGAACTTAAAATCACAACCCTTGGGTGGTCTGCGATAAAAGCCAGGGCATGTTGGTCAGTTTACTGCGATTTAAACGTCTGCCAGAAATCTATGACGGGTGTAATTCTAAAAACAAACGGTGAAAGGCTGTCAATACCATGCTCCCTGATCCTGGCTAGCATCGCGGGGTCAACGTCTATTTCAACACCGTTGCCCTCTTTAGTGGACTTCCAACGCATGCCGTTAGAAGTATTTAAGTCGATACCCCCGCGAGTTGATAGTTGAGCGTAATCCCATTTGGCTAAAATCTCATTTACTATATCTTGATTTATTCTCCCATCAGATCTGACACTTTCTACCGCTTCTTTAACTTTCTGGGCACCTGGAAGATTCCTTATCTTTGATAAATTCTTGTTGATAATCCTTAATGCACAATTACTTACATTTGATGACCGTTCATTAAAAGAAAATAATGATGCAGCTAAATATTCTAAAGAGCGAGTTGGATTAATTTGATACATGGTCTCCAAAGAACGCTCTCTTACAAAATAATTCCATTCAATACCCTTATACCCATTTTCATTATCATCATAAGCATGCTGGACCAAAACATGCCACATCTTATTATCAATTAAATCGCGTCTTACACGTAATAAAATTAACACGCCTTGACGAGCAATTGGATATTGAGGATCTTCTGTTCGTAAAACTTGAAGTAAATCTGATTTCTTTAACCTAGTATTTCTTAATTCATATGCTTTTAAGCTAATATCACGTGCACTCATTCTGCCTTCAAATGTTCTAATTATTTCATTGGCCATTGGAGAAAACTCCGGGGTCAAAGCAAAGAGTACCCCTTCGGGTCCAAATTTTCCTTCATGTCTTATCACATAATCAGGCACCTGACCACTACTATGATCTGCCCTGCCCACAGATACGACCGCTGCTTTCCGGAGATTCAAAAATCTACCCAATGGCCCATCATTCCCTCTAAAAGAATCACCAAAACCAATGTCCCTATCCCAAGGTATTTTATCCACACCCAGCATTTTTTTCAAAATAGGTTTTTTTTCCAACGCTTCCAAGCCTTTTTCTTTGTCAACATCTGGAATAAAGGGCAGATCGACATAAACATCCCCTGCGGGCATTACGTCTGTTTTTTCAAAACCCAAAAATTCAAGATACTCTTTCTCTTTCTTATTCTTAAAAGCATTTCTCATGTCATCCACCATTTCTCCCTGCTGATCGCTACTTTCAGCTTCAATCGCTAACTGATGGCTCCTCACCGCGATGCGGCCGCGTTCATATGTCCAAATAATCGTATCTTCATCATCTTCAGTTGCTTTTAGCAGCTTTCCCAAGTACTTCACAGCCGTATCATTGGCTATTCTCTTTAACTCTTTCTTATAATCCTCCCAATGTTCCTGTTGCCAAGGACTCAGTTCATCATAAGCATCATAAAACTTTACCCATTGATTGCTTAAAAGATCATAGCGGTGGCCAATCATCGTACTTTGGGACATAACAATAATTCTAGATAATAATCTTGGAGGTAATTTTAGCTGATCAATAAACCACATCTTAGCATCTTTGAAACGGTCGCCAGTAGCTATGACTAAAACACTATTGGCTTCAAACCTTCTTTTCCACTCATTCTTAATTCGGTTTGGCAGTGGTTCTGCCTGCCCCCATCCAGTTGAATTGTGAACAACATTGACCAATGTCCCTGTTAAATCTGAAATGACTAGATCCACCGGATTGCCATTTGAGCCTCTTACAGCTAAATTATACGGATCCGGATCGTCACCCTTCGCAACAGCAGTCATCGCCGCGTCATAGGCTATCGCTTCAACAACAGCGGAAAGACTTTTGGACTGCGCAAGGACCTGGTTAAATGTATCGGCAACAATCTTAAGATCAGCGTCACTTGGGTCTACTATATTCCACTTTTGTATTACTTTTCTCAGGTCTAAACCACTGAAATAACTGTTAACATCGCGGGAATCAATAACTGGCAAATCTTGGGCCTGATGAAACAATAATCCATGATCGATCAAATTCATTAAGACCGTCCTTGCTATTTCTCCCCTATATTTACCGGAAATCACATCTTCATTACGGATGGGCCTCCCCAAACTCAGACGGCGGTAATATGGGCTGACAAAATGTGCAGGTATCTCCGAGCTGCCGGATTCAGTATTCGCATGTTCAGCAAATACTTTCGCCAGGTTTCTAAGCCTTTCGGTACTCAGGACTAATGTGCCCGCAGCTTTTTTAGCCAGCCTTATTTTTTGCTCATCAGTCAAGCCTGCTGGTCCAGGATTTGCAAGCAACTCACGGTCTTGTTCGCTTAAACCAGGCAGATTTTTCGGTACAAGGCGCACGCCGGTAAAACGCTCAACATACCTGCCGCCCATTTCCTTAGGTGTGGGAGAAGCTTCTCCAAAACCGCCTTTTCTGCTTAATTCACCATTAAGGATGGCCAATGCTCTTTTAAATGGCTGTGCCCCGTCATCACCTGCATAAACTTCTCTCTCTAATTCATCACCATAATGAACAGAGAGATCTTCATCTCCAGCCCAGGCCGCCAAATAATAATCAACCTCAATGGCCATGTTATGATGATGAGTAAAATGAATAAGGGTCGGCGCTATGGCCTTGGCCATACCTACATGGTGCGGGTGCCTGTCGAGACGATGTGGGGGAAAAATTTGCATTCGCTTTCCTTTTTCTTCATCTCTCTCCAACGCATCTTTATTTTCTGTATAAAATTGCTCTAATTTTTCCTCTATTATCTTTTGGTCCATATCCAATATTTCCTGAGGGGCACTGCCTAAAGAAGGGGGCCAGAGACCACCCGGGAGCTTGAGATGGATAATGTTGAGCTTCCCGGACACGTTCTCCTGCAAGTGTTTCTTTTCTTCCTCTAATTCAATGAAGGGACGGATCACATGGGTGGCTATTTCATGTAATGATGGCGTGACCTTTTTATTCTCATTCCATTCCAAAATTTGACGCCTTAAACCTTTGATATTCCAGAGCCTGGTCTTTCGGGCTATGACCTCCGCAGGCACTTCCTTGCCTTTCCATCCTTCTTTTTTCCATTGTTCAACATAAGGCCTATAAATCTGGTTATCCCGCGCAATAATGCTCCAAAATGCCTCTGCCGCTTCCGGGTCCTTTTCGAGGTTTTGCAGATATTCGATGGCCAGTTTATACTGGTCAGGCCTCATGGTCCCGACACCGCACCAGCCATCATTTTGCAAGAACACCGTTACGTCCCTCCCCTTTTCTAACATCCTGCGGATAGTCCCACCTGAAAATGCCTCATCATCCGGATGCGGTGCAGCTAAGAGAGCAGGGGCTTCGTGGTCTATATCCAGTAAACCTGCTTGCTTATCATGATCGATATGGCCATCAGGATAGAGGATCTCTTCATCATACACATTGGCATAAGGTTCATTGGCCCGATCCGGCGAGAATTCGTTTCCCCAATGCAAGGCTATGTCTTCAATGGCACCCACATAACCTGTCCTGGCAGTTTGTGTCTCCTGCACACCCATGCCCTTTTTATTTATATCGAGGACCACTTGGTTAAAAGGAAGATAACGATTGATAGGCGGGGGCATTTTATCCGACCGATACAAAATCGCATCTACAGGCCAGCCTAATTGTTCAGTAAAAGCTTGTAGCTGGTTTCTAATTCCTACTTGAGGATGATAAAGATCATTAGGCGCAAGAATAATATCAGGCTTGACCCTTAAATTCCTTTCTTGCCATCCTTCATCCATGGTGACGATTTTTACTCTATTACCATTTCGACGCAGCAGCTCAATGGTCCCTCCGGCATATTTTTTAGAATCACCCTTGGCCATCTCCAGCACAAGGATTGTCTTATTTATAGGGAAAGGAGCGGTGTTGGCACGGGGGTCGATCTTATCATTCGTCAGAATCTTCCCGCCATCGACACCCGTAATCTCAGGTATATCTAATCGAAAAGGCGATGCTATCAAAGCGGCATCATGAATAGCCATGGCATTGTCAAAAAGAGATGATAAAATTGGATTTCCCGGAGATCCTCTTTTAATGGCCTCAGCAACCTCTCTTGTAAAAATCGCCTTATATCTCCCTACCTGTCTGATAAGAATTGAGAATGGATTTTCAGGGGCCAACGGCCCTAGGATCATCTTCATCAAAACAGAGGCCATCTTCGGTTTAAATGAAATATGGACGATTTGCCTTGCAGCCAACAACAAACCAACGAAGGTAAAAGCCCTGACAGGGATCTGCTCTAATGATTCAAAATACCTTGAGTTCAAAATTATTGGAGTAAGGCTTAGAGGGGCAACCTTGGCGGGTTCTGTCCAAAATGTATCCATAGGTTTTAACAAAATCTTACTGCGCAATTCCGGAGGCAAGGTCCGGGACATTTCATTGACCCTGAGATAATCTGAAATGTAAATTACCAAAGTTTGTTCTCTAAGCATGCGTTGGCCCAAAGCATCCAGCTCACCTGCGACTATTGCCCGTAAATTTTTAGGCTCAGGCCGCCTATTATCTCTAAGAAATATCTTTCGGCTATTTACGGCGTCCTCCAGCACATCCGCAGCTTGTGAAAGTTTTCCAAGCTGTTCCTGACGAATCCTTAAAATCTCGTTGATCCAATGCTCGAGCACATCAGGGGTAAAGTCTTTTTTGTCGATCAATACTTCGCTACGTTTTCGAATATCACTCTGCATTGCTGAAGTCTGGAGAGATTCTAATGAATCAATCTTAACAGCCGGGACAACAAAGGCAAAATGGCCATCTTCACCACCAGCCAGAATCTCCCAGTCAATGCCTCCCCATTCTTTTATTTTATTCGTCACCCGTTGAATTTCCTTTTTGATTTCCTCCTCAGTTGAAGGAACGTCACCGTTAAAAGATATAAAATTATCGGGATTAATGGCACGGCGGGGATCGATCCTTATCAATTCATCAATGAATTTTTTCATAATGAAAAGACGATAACTTTGTTCATGGTCACCAGGCAGCCCGAAATATTCATCCTGACCGAAAACCCTAACATTTGAAAGGTCCCAATTCTTATTTCTTATATATCTTCTTATTATTGCGTTATAAACAATTTCCAAGTGCTCCCCAGTGCCCACAACAATAACAGGGTCTCTTCCTTCTTTACTTGCCCGCTCAAGCGCATCTTCCAAACTATCCACGACCTCCTCTGCCATGGCATCCTTATCCTCCATACCCTCTATTTTCTTCGCAACATGAATATCTGTTAGATCAACTGGAGTGTTAGGATCAGTATTAATTACCGTCATTGCTTCATCGGTATACATAGCTGGAACTACAGGTTGACCGATGGTGGCAAGTGTTGCAAAATCTTTCAATGGGTCATGAATATTTTCAAATACTTGAGACTCCACCGTCAGATCTCTGGTCACTTGCAGCCCATTCTCTCCGGCTGCCCCGGTAGCTAAAATACCTCCTGAAAAATACTTCCTGGGCACATCTTGGCCATTCGCCGCATTGATATCTTCTTTAATATAGTTAAAAACGCCTTTTTTATAGGCCTTTAAGTATTGTTCATATATTTGTTCACGAGATTGCTTCGCTCCGCTCGCAACGACACCCTTGACCTTATCTTTATTGGCGTACACTTGATTGAGCAAGGCTTGTTTAAGACTTTTCTTGTACCAGCTGGAAAGGATGATGGAGTTAAAAATTTGCCGGAGATTGGCGAAATTCTTGCCGGTATTGACTTCTTTTTCGAGTTGGGGAAGGATGATTTCTTTGACGATATTGGAGGCAATGGAATGCGTGGTTGGTGAGTCCCCTGGTTGGCGTTGGTGTTTGGTTAATGCGAGGTAATCTTCTTCCAGCATGACCTTTAAATGGCTGTCTACTACAAAGGCGGTTTGGTTGTGTTCGAAGACTTCTGCGCGGTCCGCCATGATCCATACCTTATTAAAGGTATTTACAGGGATTTGAGTTGTTCCATACATGGCTCGTGCTTTTGCGTAAACTTTGTCCCAAAAAATCTTTCCCAACCTTTTTTCAGGATATATTAAAGAAGCAGTGATCTGCTTTAAAATATAATCTTGTTCCAAAAGGTCACGGCCCATATCGGTCTGGCCCAAAACATCAGGGATGATCTTGTTTTTTTCATAAGGACTCAGGTTGACCCATACATCTTTGTCAGGAATGGCCAGGCTGGCCAAAAAATACTTGATGA
Organism: uncultured Planctomycetales bacterium; assembly: GCA_964479285.1. Lineage (GTDB taxonomy): Bacteria > Omnitrophota > Gorgyraeia > Zapsychrales > Fredricksoniimonadaceae > JABDGZ01. The sequence continues at coordinate 8,729 of CAYZLU010000048.1, forward strand.
GCTTTTCACCTTCTTTTTTAAGCGGCGCACCAGACATATTGTCCTGGCCAACATCCACAATGAAATCAAACAAAAGTGGATTGTCTTTATGGATAGTCAACCCTCTGATAATGACCGGCTCATAAGGTTGGCTCAAGTTAATCATGGTGCCAGGAAGCGGCAGATTTAAAGATATTTCAGCAGCTTTGGCTTGGGGAGGGACAATTAAAGTGCAATTGAAACATGTAATAACCAAGAAAGCGGTTACTCGTTTAAACATAAAAAATATTTCCATGAAAAGCTTTTAATGGTCACAATAAAATTATTTATGCGTAGAACTGAAAGATAACATATAAATTTGGAGTTGTCAAATCAGGAAGGGTTTGATGATTTTATAAACTATTTATTATCAATCAGATAGGTTCATAATAAAAACTAAAATAATTCTAAACACGTTTCTTGTTTTATAGGAATGGCCGAGTTTGATTTACGGCTTTCTTCAATTAGCCTCAAATTCTGGGCGGCATTAACTCGCGCCTTACTAAGCCCGTCCAAAAGTTTCTGAGGCGTTATGTTATTGACTTCCATATATTGCTGATAAAGCTTGGACGTGAAAATACTTTTCATTACATCCTGAAGAGGAAGCTTAACAACTTGAAGAAAAAGAACTTGAGCGGCATCGTTATTACCATTCATCATGGCCAAAACGCCCAAATCATAGCTGGCCCCAAAGACCCCCGCGCCAGACTCCAGCCCTTGTTTAAATTCAGAAAAACTTTCCTGGGCATTCCCAGCTTTATATTCACAAAAACCAAGGAACACGTGCGCCTCTTTCATCTGGGGCATGTCCTCTAAAACCATGTGATAATAATTACGGCACATTTCAATGTCATTCTCCCCAAGCCCGGCATTCCCTGCAGATGAAGCGGCGTTAAAAATTTTATCCAAAGGCGGTATCAGATTATTCAACTGTTGGAGCTTTAATTGCTGACGCATTCGCTCAACATTTAACCCTTCAAAAACATACTTGCCTGACGTAAACCAATGATAAATTTCCGGTAAAATATCCCTTTGCTGATCGATCCGAAAGATAAAGAACCCAAGGACGCTCAGGAATAAAATTCCAATAATACTTTTAATGGCCAGCCTAAACATACCTGTAGTTTCTTAATAATACACAGAAAAATATACAATCGTAAAAGCAGACAAGAATTGCCCCAAGAGTCCTGCCCCAAAAATGACCATCAAGCCTAAACGCCACCAAACTCTTTTTGCTGTGGCCAGCCACAAATCCGAGAAAATGGCCGCGGTCATAATGATGCCAATAGGTGTCAAAAAAATAAAATGCCTCTCTACAACAGGGACTGATGGCACAGATTTCCAGGCCATATAAAAGAGCAATGTGAGCGCAATTGCCAGGAAGCACCCACAAAATGGGAAAAAAACACGTCCAAATAAAAAATATTTTCGGCAAACCTCTTCACGGCGCAACAACAGCAAAAGTATCACATACATGCCTAAAAAAACCATCTCTTCTGGCTGAAAATTCCTCACAAAGATCACCTGCCACGGCACGCAAAGATACACGCTCATTTTCTCTTGGGCCATAAAGAAATACGCCCCTAGAAATACTGGCACTGCACCCGTGGTCATGTAAAAATTCACCCGTCTGGTCCCAGCACCCCACAAAAGCCCCTGGCAAACAATCGTTTGTATGACGCCCAAAGGAGCGGTAAGACACAGCCCAGCGTGGACCAGTAAAAAAGGGACCTTTCGCGCATTTGTCATTTTCTTGGAAACCGTATCAAGAAACAACAGGGATTGAATTACCGTCAACGCAAACCAGAGC